>DAIMZU010000421.1:0-3642 GCA_036733845.1 Ramlibacter sp. | reverse complement strand
CTGGATGCTCTGGGTCCTGCTGGTGGGCCTGGTGGCGGCGCTGCTGTCCACGCTGGTGTGGCTGGCCGGCCGCTATGAGGCCAGCCAGGTGCAGGGCGAACTCGAGCGCGACCTGGTGGCCGCCGGCTCCGACATCCGGACGGGGCTTGGACGGCATTCGCAGTCATTGCAGGCCCTGTACGCCACCACGCAGGCCGCGCCGGCCGCCTGGCAAGCCGAGGCGGACCGGCTGCTGCGCTCGCACCGCGAGATGCTGCGCATCGAATGGCGCGATGCCGAGCTCGTGCCCCAGCTTGCGGCCGAGACGCCCTACCGTCCGTCGGTCTTCCAGCGGCTCGGCCGCGCGAGCACGCAGCCGGACGTGCAACTGGCCTGCGCGCAGGCGCGCCGCCTCGGAGGCGCCGCGTACTCCGCGAGCTACTTCCTGCCGCAGCCCGACGGCCTCGGCATGGAGGTCATGGACCTGTGCCTGCCGCAAGTCGTCTCCGGCCGCCTGGCCGGGCACCTGGTGGCCACCTATTCGCTCCAGGAGGTCCTCTCCAGCCTGGTGGGCCCGCAGCTCACGCGCAGCCAGGAGGTGTCGTTCAACGAGGCGGACGGCACGCGGCTCGCGCTGCACGGCATGGCGCAGCGCGGAATGCGCACCTTCACGGCGCAGCAACTGCTGGACCTGCCAGGCTATGCCATGGTCCTGCGCATGGACAGCTGGCGCGCGGCCCCCGACCTGTTCCCCAACGTGCTCACCGCGCTGGTCACCGCGATGTCGATCACGCTGGTGGCGGTGCTGGCGCTGCTGGCGAAGGACATGCGCCGGCGCGTGCAGGTCGAGCAGGACCTGGCCGATGCGCTCGCTTTCCGCAAGGCCATGGAAGACTCCCTGGTGACGGGGCTGCGCGCGCGCGATCTTCAAGGCCGCATCACCTATGTCAACCCCGCCTTCTGCGCGATGGTGGGGTTCAGCCAGGACGAGCTGCTGGGCCATCCGCTGCCGGCGCCCTACTGGCCGCCCGAGCTGGCGGGCGAGTACCAGAAACGCCAGGACGTCCGCCTCGCAGGCCAGCACGCGCCGCCCCGCGAGGGTTTCGAGTCCGTCTTCATGCGCAAGGACGGCTCACGGTTCCCGGTGCTGATCATCGAGGCGCCGCTGATCAACGCCCAGGGGGTTCAGACCGGCTGGATGAGCGCGTTCCTGGACATCAGCGAGCAGCGCCGCATCGAGGAGCTTTCCCGCGCCAGCCAGGAACGCCTGCAGGCCACGGCGCGCCTCGCCACCGTCGGTGAGATGGCCTCGCTTCTGAGCCACGAGCTGAACCAGCCGCTGGCGGCCATCGCCAGCTATGCGACCGGCTCGATCAACCTGCTCCAGGCCGGCCACGCCGACGGCCTGGAGGTGGCGCTCGCCCGGATCGCCGAGCAGGCCGAGCGGGCGGGCCGTGTCATCAGGAGCGTTCACGATTTCGTGCGCCGGCGTGACCAGGCGCGCGAGCCCGTGACGGCGCAGGCCCTCGTCGACGCCATCATGCCGCTGGTGAACCTGCAGGCGCGCAAGCTCGGCGTCGCCGTGGTCACGCGCATCCCGGGCCACCTGCCGCGGGTGGTGTGCGACCGCACGATGGTCGAACAGGTGCTCCTGAACCTCGCCCGCAACGCGATGCAGGCCATGCACGAAGTGGCGGTGGCCCGGCCCTCGCTCACCTTGCAGGCGCGGCGCGTCGGCGGCGGCGAACCGGGCGGCAAGTCCTGGCTGGAGTTCGCGGTGATGGACGTCGGCCCCGGCATCCCGCCCGAGGTCCAGCAGCAGCTTTTCACGCCTTTCTTCACCACCAAGGCCGAAGGCATGGGCCTGGGGCTGTCGCTGTGCCGCACCGTCGTCGAGCAGCACGGCGGACACCTGCAGTACGAGCCCAACCCGCCTCAGGGTACGATCTTCAGGTTCACGCTGCCCGCCGAAGAACGTGACGGCTCCCGCGCGCAGGACCGGCCGCTGGCCGACCTGCCGCAAGCTACCTCGCCCGACGCCTGACCGCCCGCCGCTCCCGCGCTCCATCTTCCATGCAACCCGCCCTGGATGCCCTTGTCTACATCGTCGACGACGACGCGAGCGTCCGCGAGGCGCTCGCATGGCTGCTGCGCTCGCGTCGGCTCGCGAGCGAATGCTTCGCCAGCGGCGACGAGTTCGATGCCACCATCGTCGCGCGCGGGCTCAGGCCGGCGCAGCCCTGCTGCCTGCTGCTGGACGTGCGCATGCCCGGCACCAGCGGGCTGGCGCTGTTCGATCGGCTGGTCGAGCACCGCCTGGTCGACGTCATGCCCGTGATCTTCCTGACCGGGCACGCCGACGTTCCCACCGCCGTCGACATGGTCAAGCGCGGCGCCTTCGACTTCTGCGAAAAGCCCTTCTCGGACAACGCGCTGGTCGACCGGATCGAGCAGGCGATTGGCCGCTCGGCGCAGGTGCTGCGCGAACACCGGGCACGCCAGCAGCTGCAGTCGCGCCTGGCGGAGCTGACCCAGCGCGAACGTGACGTGATGCAGCTGGTGGCGCGGGGCCTGCCCAACAAGCTGATTGCCGACGAACTCGCGATCAGCGTGCGGACCGTGGAGGTGCACCGCGCCCGCGTGTTCGACAAGATGGAGGTCAAGTCCGCGGTCGAACTGGCCAACCTCCTGCGCGATCCCGCCTGAGAAGGTGTGAACGCACCGTCCACAGGGTACGATCCTGCGGTTCGTCAGCCGGCCGGGCGCGCTGAAGACGGTGCTTCAGCGGCCCTCGTCGGGCGGCGGCGGCCGGTCATCGCGCGGCGGCTCGCCGCGCGGGCGTCCCGAAAACATCGTCCACCAGACAATGGCCACCAGCAGCACCAGGGCCAGCAGGGCTTCGAGCAGAATCAGCAACATGGGTGATGCGTGGCGTAAGGAAGGAATCGGTCGCCGACTCGGGCGCTGGGGACTGGCGGCGATTGTAGGAACCCTGGCCGCCTGCGGCAGCACGCCGCCGGCCCGGTCCCCCGTGGGCGAGGAAATCCCGGCGGTCCCCGCGCCGTCCGCTCCCACCCCCTCGGCCAGCGTGCCATCAGCCCTGCCACCGGACGATCCGCCGCCGGGACCTGCCATCGTGCGCGGTCGCAGCCGGTGGATGCCCGTGCCGTGGACCGACCTGCCGGGGTGGGGCGATGACGCCCTGCACGAGGCCTGGAACGCCTGGCTCAAGAGCTGCGAGCGCCCGCCCGCACCGCTGGCAGCCCTCTGCCCCGAGGTGCGCAAGCTGGCCCTGGCCGACGCCGCCGAGCAGCGTGCCTGGATGATGCGTGCCCTGCAGCCCTACCGCGTCGAGCCGCTGCAGGGCGTGACCGACGGCCTGCTCACCGCCTACTACGAACCCGTACTCGACGCCCGCCGGCAGCCCAGCGCCACCCATGCCGTGCCGCTGTACGCCGCACCGGCCGGGCTGGCTCAACGGCGCCCTTGGTACAGCCGCCAGGAGATCGACACCCTGCCCCAGGTCCGCGCGGAACTCCGCGGCCGCGAGATCGCCTGGCTGGCCGATCCCGTGGACGCGCTCATGCTGCAGATCCAGGGCAGCGGCCGCCTGCGCGTCACCGAGCCGGACGGCAGCCAGCGCACCGTGCGACTGGCCTATGC
>DAIMZU010000420.1:0-3648 GCA_036733845.1 Ramlibacter sp. | reverse complement strand
CCTGCAGGCCATCGGCATAGGCCGCGGCCAGGCGCGGCGACTCGCGCACGGCCAGGGCATCGGCACGGGACAGCAGCGCAGGGGAATCGGCCAGCAGCAGCGCCGGCAACAGGCCAAGCAACGCGATCAGCCTCTTCATGACAGTGACTCCTTTCCGGAGGCCGCCGCACCCAGCGACGACCGACGGAATCATGCTGCGCTTGTCTGCGGCTCGCGGCAGGAGGCAATATCGACAACATGAAAGCTGATATCGCCACCCACATCATCATCAGCCCGCAGTGCACGCTGTCCGGGGCACTCGGCGTGCTGGACATGCTGGTGACTGCCAATTACCTGGCCCAGCGCACACCCGGCCTTTCCACCCGCTTCCGCCCGCAGCTGGTCGCCGAAGGCGGCGCCGCGATACAGGGGAGTTGCGGCCTGTCGCTGGCGCCACGCAGCGATCTCGGCGATCCGGCCGCCGTGGACATCGCCATCGTCGCCTCCGGCCCGCCCGCCATCCTGGGCGCCGTGCGCATGGCCGAGGCCCTGGCCGCACAGGCCGGCCTTGCGCGCTGGCTGGCGGACGCCCACGCCGCCGGCGCCCAACTCGCCTCCTGCTGCACCGGCAGCTTCCTCCTCGCCGCCGCCGGACTGCTCGACGGCCGCCTGGCCACCACCCACTGGCGGGCGGCCAACACTTTCCGTGCGCTCTATCCGCAGGTGGGCTTGCGCATCGACAGCCTGCTCGTGGAAGACGAACGCCTGCTGACCGGTGGCGGTGCGCAGTCGTTCAGCACCGTGGTACTGCACCTGGTGGAGCAGCACATGGGCGCCGCCGTGGCCGGCGCCACGGCGCGCCTGATGCTGGCCGACGGCCGCGAGGCCGGACAAACCGCCTACCAGGAATGGCTGCCGCAACGCGAGCATGGCGACAGCGCCATCGCCCGTGCCCAGGACTGGCTGGAGCAGCACCTGGACACCCCCTTCGACCTTGAACGCTGCGCCGCCAGCGCGCACCTGACAGCACGCACGCTGCTGCGCCGCTTCAAGCAGGCCACCGGCCTCGCACCGCTGCAGTACCAGCAGCGCCTGCGCGTGGAGGCGGCCAAGCGCCTGCTGGAAACCTCGGCGGCCGCGGTGAACCGGATCGTGTGGGAGGTCGGCTACGAGGACGTCAGCTCCTTCCAGCGCCTGTTCCGGCGCGAGACCGGGCTGACCATGGCCGAATACCGGCAACGCTTCGGCGGCCGCCGGTATGCCGGCACCCGGGCCTGACGCCGGCTACCTCAGGCCCGCAGCGTGCCGAGGAACTGCTGCACCTGCTGCTGCACCGCCGGATCGTGCAACAACCGGTTGTGTCCCAGGCCTGCCGTCAGGAACAGGGCCGCATCCGGCCGCTGACGCTGCAGGCAAAGGCTGTTGGCCACGTCGGCTTCGGCATCGTCCCGGTCATGCACCAGCAACACCGGCCCGGCCAGCACCGGCAGCAGCCCGGCCAACGAATAGGCCTGCCAGACCGAGGCGCCGAACTCCGCCTCCAGCACCGCCCGCAACAGGCCCTCGATGCGCGCCGACACGCCGGTCCGCCAGCGGAAGCGCTGCACCAGCGTGTCGAGCCTGGCCGTGGGCGCCACTGCCACCAGGGCCGCCGGCGATGCCAGCCGCGACAGGGCCAGTGCGGCCGCCGTGGCACCCAGCGAATGCGCGATGACGGCCTGCACGTCCTCGCCGGCAAGGACACCGGTCAGCAGACGGGCATAGTCCTCCAGCGTGAACGGCGTGGCCGGTTGGCCGCCATGACCCGGCGCATCGAACAGCAGCACGCGGTGGCCGCTGGCCACCAGCGGCGGCACGAAGCTGCCAAGCTGCCCGCCATAGCCACTCCAGCCATGCGCCAGCACGACCAGCGGGCCGCGCCCCCAGGCCATGAGGCGCACCGCGTGCCGGCCACTGCGGGCCAGCGACACACTGTCGGCAGAGGCCATCAGCTCGCGCGCCCGGGCATTCGGCGGCACCGACTGCGGGGTAAACCACAGCCGCCACAGTGCGCACCGGGCCATGGCTGGCGCCAGCCGCGCCAGCACTTCGAGGCCCAGCAGCGGCAGCCGCTGCGGCAACACGAGCCGCGGAGCCGGCGCGGCGGGCAGAAAGCCCCCGGCAGGCGGCAGGAATGAGGAAACGCAGGGATCAGGCAGACGCGCAGTCATGGCAGGGGGCCTCCGCAAGGTGGCCGGGATGGCCACCGGATGCCTCCGATGCTGCACGCCCTGCCACAGGCGCCATCACTGGCGATATCGACAAATTAAAAGCCGATATAGCCAGCCAACTTCAGCCGGCGCAGGTCTGCTCGAGGGAATCGATGATGGCCGCCGACTCGCGAACTACCCTCCCGGCACATCCCCGCGCCAGCCCTCGCGGGCGCACCATGCCGGCGCCTGCTGCGCCCCCCGGCACCGGCCACACCCCGTTCCGGTGCGCATGCCCGATCGCATCGCTTCCGCACCGGCAGCACGCAGCAAAGAAAAAAGCGCTGTTAAAACAATCACCCACGTCTGAAAGGCGGCGCGGCAACGGCGCTTGGCACGGCTCCTGCAAATACCCACTTGGATACAAGTTGGAATGCACGGACCCCCTTGCCCATGGCCGACACCCTGTTCTGGACCCTCGCCGACTGGCAGAGCGCCTACCGCTCCGGCCTGACACCGCGCGACCTGCTGCCGTCACTGCTGGCCTCGCTGCAGCCGGATGACCGCGCCTGGATTTCGGTCCTGAATCCCGCCGCCCTTGGCCTCTGCCTGCAGGAGCTGGATCTGGCGCTGACGGCCGCGGGGGGGCGTCTTGAGGCCCTGCCGCTGTACGGCGTGCCGTTTGCCGTGAAGGACAACATTGATGTCGCCGGCCTGCCGACCACCTGCGCCTGCCCCGCCTTCGCCTATACGCCCGCGACGGATGCCGGCGTGGTTGCCCGGCTCAGGGCGGCCGGCGCCATCGTCCTCGGCAAGACCAACCTCGACCAGTTCGCCACCGGGCTGGTGGGCACGCGCTCGCCGTATGGTGCGGTGCCCAACAGCATCAACCCGGACTACATCAGCGGCGGCTCCAGCTCCGGCTCGGCCACCGTGGTGGCGCGCGGGCTGGTGCCGTTTTCACTGGGCACCGATACCGCCGGCTCCGGCCGCGTGCCTGCCGGCTTCAACAATCTGGTGGGACTTAAACCCACGCGCGGCTGGCTGAGCACGGCCGGTGTCGTGCCGGCCTGTCGCACGCTGGACTGCGTGTCGGTGTTCGCGCTGAGCGTGGACGACGCGGACTACATCAGCCGGCTCGCCGCCGCCCCCGACGCCGCCGACCCCTATTCCCGCCAGGCCCCGGCCCTGCTGCCGCTGTTGCCGGCACGGCCGGTGCTGGGCATTCCGTCAGCACTGGAATGGTTTGGCGACCACGAGGCCGAGGCCTGCTTCGGCCGCGCCTGTGCGGCCTGGGAAGCGGCCGGCTACACGCTGCGCACGGTGGACTGCACGCCGCTGCATGCCATCGCACAACTGCTTTACGAGGGCCCCTGGGTGGCGGAGCGATTTGCCGCCATGCAGGCGCTGCTCGATACGAATCCTGCTGCCATCAACCCTGTGGTGCACGGGATCGTCGACCGCGCTCGCGGCATGAGCG
>DAIMZU010000419.1:0-3649 GCA_036733845.1 Ramlibacter sp. | reverse complement strand
GTTGAAGAAGTGGTACTGGCCGAGCTTGACGGAGGCGAGGTCGCGCGGATGCTCTCGCGCGTGCGCTTCGTGCAGCGCGCAGGCCCGGTCCAGGTCCGCGCCCGCCCAGGCGGCGACTGCGGCGATGAAGCCTTGCTCGCGCGGGGTGGCGCGATGCGCGCCAGCCATTGCCCGTTCGAGATAGGGGCGGGCGTTGCTCATGGCGCTGCGCGATTCGGCGAACAGGTGGATGGCCGCCGCATACGCCTGCACGATCGGGCTGGGGTCGCGATCCGCGGCGTCCAGGATGTTGGCCGCTCGCGCTTCGCTGGCGATGAAGCCTTCGACAAAGTCGTTTACAGCCGCAAGCGACCGGGCGTCGTCCAGCGTCACCGGATTTCCGAGGGGGTCGCGGTGCATGGTCCTTCTCAGCGATCCAGGATCGGCGTGGGCCAGGGCCGCTGCGCGTCCCGGATGCACTCGAAGGCGCGGGAGACCTGCAGCACGCCGAGGTCGTCGAATCGCTGGCCGGCGATCTGCAGGCCGATCGGCAGGCCCGCCGCGGTGTAGCCGCAGTTGATCGACGCCGCGGGCTGCTCGGACATGTTGAACGGAACCGTGAACGCGATGTGCTCGAGCGGGCGCATCGGGTCGTTCGTGGGCGAGGGCAGTTCGGCCGCGAAGGCCGGCACCGGAGAGGTGGGCGAGATCACGTAGTCGAAGCGGCGGCAGGCGGCCACCGACGCCACCCGCGTCGCATGGAACTGGCTCGCGGCGTGGAAGACCGCGACGCCGTCCATGCTGGCGGCGCTGTCGGCCCAGCGGCGGATGTAGGGCAGGACCGCCTCGCGCTGCTGCGGTGTCAGGCCGGCGAGGTCGATATGCGAGCGCATGCGCCAGAAGTGGTCCATGCCGTCGAGCATGGCCCGCGTGAGGAAGGGCGCCATGGGCGTGACCACGGCGCCAGCACGCTCGAAGCGGCTGGCCGCGTCCTCGACCGCAGCGCGGATTTCCGGGTCGACCGGCAGCCCGCAGCCGGCGTCGAGCAGCAGCCCGATGCGCAGTCCGCGCAGGCGCCGGACCGCGGCGTCGCCGTCGTGGGCCGCGGCCCAGTCGATCTCCTGCGGTGGCAGGCTCATGCTGTCGCGGGCGTCGGGGCGGCTGAGCACCTGCATGAACAGGGCCGCATCGGCGACCGTGCGCGTCATGGGGCCCGCGGCGCGACCGGTATAGGGCGGCTCGATCGGCACGCGCCCGAGGCTGGGCTTGAGCGAGAAGATGCCGCACCACCCGGCCGGCAGGCGCAGCGAGCCGCCGATGTCGGTGCCCAGGTGCAGCGGGCCGTAGCCGGCCGCCGCGGCGGCGCCCGCACCGGCGCTGCTGCCGCCCGGCGTCTTGCGCAGGTCCCAGGGATTGCGCGAGAGGGCGTGGAAACTGGACAGGCCCGACGAGAGCATCCCGTAGTCGGGCATGGTGGTCTTGGCCAGCAGCACGCCGCCGGCCTCGCGGGTGCGTGCCGCGGGCGGCGCATCCGCTGGAGCCGGCGACAGCGGCACGGCCCGTGTGCCCAGCGGCGTGGCGTCGCCCTCGGTGGCGATGTTGTCCTTGAGGGTGAGCGGAACGCCATCGATCGGCCCCAGCGGCTCGCCGCGCATCCAGCGCGCCTCGCTCTGTCGCGCCTGCTCGAGCGCGCGCTTGGGCCGCGGAAGGTACAGCGCCTGAAGGTGCGGCTCCCAGCGGGCCACGTGGTCGAGCACGGCTTGCGTGACCTCCACCGGCGAGAGCGCACGTTCGCGGAATGCCGCCACCATCTCGGTGGCGGACAGGTCATGGAGGGGGATGCTCATGCGGGTACTGCTGCAGGTGAGGCGACAGGGTGTGTGCCTGGCGCGCTCCAGGTTAGAGACGAACGCAAAGGGCGCGAAGGAGACGCAAAGGGCGCATAAAGACAATGAAAGGTTGAGCCCCCGGTCGTCCCCGTATGGGTGAAGACAGGGGCGGCAAACCACCCCCTGATGGACTTCTTTGCGTCCTTTGCGTCTCCTTCACGACCTTTGCGTTCCGGCTGCCCGTCTTCAATGACCCAGCCGTCAAGCCCAGGACATGGTCGCGAGGTCGTTCACGAAGATCGGCATGTCCTTCCAGAGGCCGCGCACATTTCGGTTGGCCACGGTGACCCATTGCGGCTGGTAGAGGAAGGCGTGCACGGAATCTTCGGCGATCAGGCGCTGGATATCGCCCATCAGCTTGGCGCGGTCCTGTGCGCGGGGCGTGTTCTTGTACTTGTCGTACAGCGCATTGAACTTGGCCGACTCGTAGTTCCAGTAGTAGCCAGGCTTGGCAAAGTTGCCCATGTCGAAGGGCTCGACGTGCGAGATGATCGTCATGTCGTAGTTCTTGTTGCCGTAGGTGCCCGACAGCCACTGCGCCCACTCGACGTTCTGCAGCCGGGCGTTGATGCCCACCTTCTGCAGCATGGAGGCGATCACCTCCCCTCCCTGTCGCGCATACGGCGGCGGGGGAAGGGTGATGGTCAGCTCGAGCGGGGTGGTGATGCCGGCTTCCTTCAGCAGCGCCCGGGCACGGTCGGGGTTGTACGGATTCACGCCGGTCGTGTCGACGTAGCCGAAGGCGCCGGGCACGTAATGGCTGCCGATCGGCACGCCGTAGCCGTCGCCCGCGCCCTGGATCACGGCCTTGCGGTCGATTGCGGCGGCGATGGCCCGGCGCACGCGCACGTCGTCCAGCGGCTTCTTCTTGTTGTTCATCGCCAGGATGGTCTTGGCGCGCGATCCGGCCACCTGCACCTGGAAGCGCGGGTTGTCCTTGAACTGCGGCACGCTGCGCGGGGTGACGCGCTGGAACACGTCGACGTCGCCGGCCAGCAGGGCGGCGACCTGTGCCGCCGGATCGGAGATGAAGCGGAAGTTCGCACGGGCGATGCGAATGCTGGCCGCGTCGCGGTAGTCGGGCCACTTGCGCAGCGCGACCGAGGAGCCCCTGACCCAGTTCTCGAGCGTGTAGGGGCCGGTGCCGACCGGGCGGGTGGCGTTGGTGTCGGCGCTCTTGGGCTCGACCATGATCGCGGTGGCCTGCCCCATGAGGAACAGGAAGTCGGGATCGAGCTCCTTGTTGACGATCACCAGGGTGTGCTCGTCCATCGCGCGGACGGTCTCCATCGTGGCGAAGGTCCGCTTGTCCTTGTTGGTGCTTTTTTCGGCGCCGGCGCGGTCGAAGGAGAACTTGGCGGTCTGGGCGTTGAAGGCCTCGCCGTTGTGGAACTTGACGCCCTTGCGCAGGCGGAAGGTGTAGGTGCGCAGGTCCGGCGAGACTTCCCAGCTCTCGGCCAGCAGGGGCGTGACGCTGCCGTCGGGGTTGATCTTGGTGAGCGTCTCGTAGATGTTGTAGTGGGTGATCTCGGCGATGGCCGAAGCGGCACCGGCGGTCGGGTCGAGCCCCGGCGGCTCGAGCGCCATGGCCAGGTTGAGCGTGTCCCGGCGGCCCTGCGCCAGGGCGGCGCCAGGCAGGCTGGCCAGCGCGGCCAGCGAGGCGGAGTGGGTCAGAAGGCTTCGTCTTTTCATGGCGTGGATCCTCTTGGTCGAAAACCGGGGTTGCGTGTCGCGGTGGCCATCATGGTCAGCCATGGCCCGCAGGGCAATAAGGGTTTGCT
>DAIMZU010000418.1:0-3650 GCA_036733845.1 Ramlibacter sp. | reverse complement strand
CCGCCGAACACCACCGCACTGCGAAGCTGCGTGTACTTGGCGTACAGCTTGACCTGCTGCGCGACCTGGTCGGCCAGCTCGCGCGTGGGCAGCAGCACCAGCGCCCGCACCGGATGCCGGGCCGGCGAGGTGGACGCGTTCTCGTGCTTGAGCAGCCGCTGCAGCAGGGGCAGCGAGAACGCGGCCGTCTTGCCGGTGCCGGTCTGGGCGGCCCCCATGACGTCGCGCCCGGTAAGCACCACGGGAATGGCCTGCGCCTGGATCGGCGTCATGCTCTCGTAGCCCATTTCGGCCACGGCCCGGGCCAGCGGCTCGGCCAGAGATAAATTGGAGAAGGAGCTCATGTTCAACCCGGTATTGTCGCACCCTCGGCGCCGCAGCGCTCGGACGCGGCCGGTCCGGCGGCCGTACAGTGGCGGGATGAATGCCCTGCCCACCGTCCTGCTCACCGGTTTCGAGCCCTTCGGCGGCAGTCCGGTCAATCCGAGCGCCCTCGTCCTGCGGGCCCTGGAAGGCCGGGTGATCGGCGGGCACCGCATCGTCACCGCCGAGCTGCCGACGGTCTTCGGCCGGTCGCTGGAGGTCCTCGACGGCCTTCTGCGGCACCACGCGCCGCGCCTCGTGCTGTGCTGCGGCCAGGCCGGCGGTCGCGCGGCCGTCTCGCTCGAGCGTGTGGCGATCAACGTGGACGACGCGCGCATCCCGGACAACGCCGGGGCGCAGCCGGTGGACCAGCCCGTGGTGGCGGGCGGGCCGGCCGCGTACTTCACCACGCTGCCGATCAAGGCCATGCTGCGCGCCCTCCTGGATGCCGGCATCGCGGCCGAGGTGTCCCAGACCGCCGGCACCTTCGTGTGCAACCATGTGTTCTATGGACTGATGCACCGGCTGGATGGCGCTGGCGCCGGCCGGGCACGCGGCGGGCTCGTGCATGTGCCCTGGCTCCCCGGCCAGGGCGAGCCCAGCATGCCGCTGGCGACCCTCGAAGAGGGGCTCGCGATCGCGATCGGGTGCGCGCTGGCCACTGACAAGGACATCCGGCTGCAGGCCGGCGCTCTCGATTGACCTGCCGCAGGCGGGCCGGCGGGCGAACACCTAGAATTGGTGCCGTGAGCTCCCTCAACGCCGACCTGCATTGCCACTCCGTGGTTTCCGATGGCACGCTCACGCCCGAGGCCCTGGCCGCCCGCGCTTCAGGCAACGGCGTCGAGCTGTGGTCGCTGACCGACCACGATGAAATCGGCGGGCAGCAGCGCGCAGCCGACGCCGCCCGGGCGCTGGGCATGAAGTACCTCACCGGGGTCGAGATCTCCATCACCTTCGTGGGCCAGACCGTCCACATCATCGGCCTGGGCTTCGATCCGCAGGACCCCGCCTTGCGGCAGGGGCTGCACCAGACGCGGGGAGGTCGAAGCGAGCGCGCCCGCGAGATGGCGCAGCAGCTCGCGCAGGTCCGCATCCCGGGTGCGTACGAAGGCGCGCTGCGCTACGCCGGCAATCCCGAGCTGATCTCGCGCACGCATTTCGCGCGCTTCCTCGTCGAGACCGGCGTCTGCCGGGACACCAGCGAGGTGTTCCGCAAGTTCCTCACCGAGGGCAAGCCGGGCTACGTGCCGCACCGCTGGGCCAGCCTGCGCGATGCGGTCCGCTGGATCACCGAAGCCGGTGGCATGGCGGTCATTGCGCATCCGGCACGCTACAACTTCAGTGCCAACGAGGAATACGCCCTGTTCACCGAGTTCAAGGCGCACGGCGGCGAGGGCGTGGAGGTCGTCACGGGCAGCCACACCGCCGCCGAGGCGGCGCGGTATGCCGACACCGCCCGCGAGTTCGCGCTGGCCGCCTCGCGCGGCAGCGACTTCCACAGCCCCGGCGAAAGCCACACCGACCTGGGCAGCCTGCCCCCGCTGCCTGCCGGACTCACGCCAGTGTGGGAACTGCTGGCCGAGCGAGTCCTGTGACGCGCGGCAGCGGTCCGGCGCCAGCGCGGGTGCTGGCCGGCATCGGCTTGACGGTCGTCGCCTGCGCCTTCTTCGCCGTGATGGACACGACCAGCCAGTACCTGATGGTCACCGGCGTGCCGCTGGTCCTCGGCGTGTGGGGCCGCTACTTCTTCCAGGCGGTCGCGACCTCACTGGTGGCGATCCCTGTTCGGGGCCGGCAGGTGCTGCAGACGCGCCGCCTGCCCTTTCACCTGCTGCGCGGGGCCCTGCTGTTCACCGGAACGCTGTTCGTCTTTGCCAGCCTTCGCTACATGCAGGTGGGCGAACTCACCGCGATCATCATGATCGCGCCCCTGGTCACGACGCTGCTCGGCCCGCTGCTGCTCAAGGAGAAGGTGACCCCGGTGCGCTGGGTGCTCGTTGCGGTGGCCTTCGCCGGCACGATGGTCATCATCCGTCCGGGCGGAAGCGCGTTCAGCTGGGTCATGGTGCTGCCACTGTGCCAGGTGGCCAGCAACGTCGCGTTCCAGATCGTGACCAGCAAACTCGCCCGCACCGAAAACCCGCTGACCATGCACATGTACACCGGATGGACCGGCGCCGCGCTGGCGACGCTGATCCTGCCGTATGCGTGGCCGGGATTTCCATCGCTGCACACCTGGAGCCTGCTGCTGCTGATGGGCCTGATCGGCGCCATCGGCCACTTCCTGCTGATCCTGGCCTTCCAGCGGGCGCCGGCGACGACGCTCATGCCCTACCTCTACATCCAGATCGCCTTCGCGGTACTGTGCGGCCTGGCCCTGTTCGGCCACTCGCCCGATGCCTGGTCATTCGCGGGAATGGGCCTCATCGCCGCCTGCGGCGTGGCCGGTGCCTGGCTGACGCTGCTGCAGATGCGGCGCGCGCCGGCGATCGCCGGCGCCACCTGACTTGCCATGGCCCAGTACTTCGAAATCCACCCCGACAACCCGCAGCCCCGCCTGCTCAGGCAGGCCGCCGCCCTGCTCGCGCGCGGCGCCATCGCGGCGCTGCCCACCGACTCCAGCTATGCGCTGGCCTGTCACCTCGACGACAAGGCAGCCGCCGACAGGCTCAGGCAGATCCGTGGTGTCGACGACAAGCACCACCTCACGCTGCTGTGCCGCGACCTCAGCGAACTGGCCAACTACGCGCGGGTGGACAACCGCCAGTACCGCCTGCTGAAGGCCGCCACTCCCGGCGCCTACACCTTCATCCTCGAGGCCACGCGCGAGGTTCCGCGCCGGCTCAGTCACCCGCAGCGCAAGACCATCGGCCTGCGCGTGCCGGACCACCCCGCGCTTCAGGAACTGCTCGAAATCCACGGCGCCCCCCTGCTGGCCACGACCCTGATCCCCCGCGGCGACACCGAGCCGCTGAACGATCCGCAGGACATCCGCCAACGCTATGAAAAGCTGATCGAAGCGGTGGTCGACGCTGGCGCCTGCGCATCCCAGCCCACCACCGTCGTCGACCTCACCCCCATGGGCAACGGCGGCGACGCGGTCGTGCTGCGTGAGGGGCGGGGGCCGCTTGAGGTCCTGGGCGTTTGATGGTGGCGAACACAAAAGACGAACACAACGCGTTCCTCTCCCGGCCCCAGACCTCGAGTTTGAGACAATCCCCCCGGTGGATATCAACAACCTGATCCAGACCGTCGCGATCTACGCCCTGCCCGTGCTGTTCGCG
>DAIMZU010000417.1:0-3651 GCA_036733845.1 Ramlibacter sp. | reverse complement strand
TGAAGACGCTCTGCTCGATGAAGTCGATCAGGCCCTCGAACATCTGGGCCTTGCTCGCGAAGTGGCGGTACAGCGCGGCCTCGCTGACCTCGAGCTTCGCCGCCAGCGAGGCGGTGGTGATGCGCTCGGCACCCGGGCCTTCGAGCATGGTGGCCAGCGCCTGCAGGATCTGCAGCCGGCGCTCTCCGGGCTTGGGGCGTTTTCGCGAAGCCGCAGCAGCGGCGGCGCCCGCATCGTCACCGGCAGGGGCGACGGAGATGACCGGGGTCTCGTGGTGCTCGGCGTCTGGCATGGGCAGGATGGAGTGCTCGACCATTCTCGCACAGCAGCCGGAGCGGTTCGCCGTGACGGCCGCGCGCGGCAGGCGGGTCAGGCGCGCAGTTCGATCCGAACCCGAAGCCCCTTTCCGCCGGCACCATCGCCCAACTGCAGGTGGGTGTCGTGCACCCTGGCGATCTCCTCGGCGATCGCCAGGCCCAGACCCGTGCCCTCGCCCCCCGTGCCCTGCACGCGGTAGAAGCGCTCGATGGCGCGCCCCCGCTCGGCCGGCGGAATGCCGGGCCCGTCGTCCTCGACCTCCAGCATCGCGAGCTCAGGCCCCAGTGCCGAACAGCGCAGCGTGACAGTGCCGCCGCGCGGCGTGTACTTGATGGCGTTGTCCACCAGGTTGGCGACCAGCTCCCGCAGCAGCCACTCGTGGCCCGGGACCGTCACCTCCTCGGCCTCGAGACCCAGGTCGATCCCCTTGCGTGTCGCGGCGTCGATCTGCGCTTCGATCATGGCGTCGCACAAGGCCTTCAGGTCCACCGGGTGCATGGGCTGCGTGCCCATGGCGCGGGCGTCCGCGCGGGACAGCGCCAGCAGCTGGTTCGCCAGCTGCGTGGTCCGGCGCGTGGCCGCCCGCAGCTTGTCGACCTGCTCGACGGGCAGCAGCATGGTGCCCGAGTTACCCGGTGGCGCAATGCGACGGGCCGCCTGCGCCCAGGCTTCGACCTGCGCCTGCAGCCCGGCCAGCGGCGTGCGAAGCTGGTGCGCCGCATCGGCCACGAAACGGCGCTGGCTGTCGGCCTGCGCATTGACCAGGTCGAACAGGCGGTTGAGGGCCGACACGAGCGGACGAACCTCCTGGGGCGTCTCCTGCACGTCCAGTGCGCTGATGTCCTGCGGCGATCGCCGCGCCACCGCATGCGTGAGCGTGAGCAGGGGCGCCAGCGCCCGGCCCACGGCCCAGCGCACGACCAGCGCCGCAGCCAGGATGATCACGACGTGCGGCAGCAGGACACGGGAGAGCACCGTGCGCAGCCACTGCTGCCGGGGGTCCGACGCATCGGCCAGGGACACCACGACCGGACCCGCGACGGTATCCAGGCGCTGGCGCGCGATGCGCCACGTCATGCCCAGGTGTTCCTTGCTATGGAGGGAGGGGGCTGAATCGGCCGATGGCTCGTCACGCAGCCACTCTTCCCCGCCCAGCAGCGGGCCGTTGGGGTCGATGACGGCGTAGGCGGCTGCGGCACCCCGGCGCTTCAGGAAATGCTCGAGGGCCGGGGGCATCCTCCCGAACGACAGCGCGCCCTGCCTGGCGACGATCGCATCGCCCAGCAGCGGAACAAGGTCGACCAGCTGCTGGTCCTGCAACTGCGCAACGCTGTCCGAGGACCTGTACTCGAACCAGGCATTGAGCAGGGCCAGGCCCACCAGGGGCAGGATCAGCATGACCAGCAGGCGCCGCCGTAGTCCGGTGAGCAGCCGACCGTCGGCGTCTTCGGCGTCGCCCGCGAGGGCGGCAGGCGGCGCCGGGGCGGTCATGGTGGCGTCATGGGTTGACTGCGGCCTCGATCACCTCGAGCCGGTAGCCGAAGCCGCGGATCGACCGCAAGGCCACGCCATACGGCTCCAGCTTGCCGCGCAGGCGCGAGACATAGACCTCCACGGCGTTGGGTGTGATCTCCTTGTCCCAGCCCGTCAGCGCCTGCAGGAGCTTGTCCTTGCTCGCCGGCTTGGGCGCATTGAGCATCATGTATTCCATGACCGTCCACTCGCGCGGCCCGAGTTCGATCGGGATCACCTGCTCGCCCTTGCGCCCACCCGCGCGGCGCGTGGCCGTGTCGAGCTCGATCGGACCGAAGGTGAGCACCGCCGTGGTCGCGGCCTGGGAACGGCGCAGCAGCGCCCGCAGCCGCGCCAGGAGTTCGGGAAGCTCGAAAGGCTTGACCATGTAGTCGTCCGCACCGAGATCCAGCCCCTGCACCCGGTCATGCAGGCCGTCGCGCGCGGTGAGAATCAGCACCGGCATCGCGGCGCTGCTCATCTCGCCTTTTCGCAGCCGCTTGGTCAGCTCCAGCCCGTCCATGTTGGGCAGGCCGATGTCGATGATGGCCGCGTCGAACGTCTCTCGCTTGAGCACGTCCTCGGCCCGCTCGCCGCTGCCCACCCAGTCCACCGCATAGCCAGCGTCACTCAGCCCGAGCTTGATCCCGCTGGCCACCATCACGTCGTCTTCGACAAGAAGAAGTCTCATGGTCAAGCCCATCCTTTAGCACTACAGTAGCAGACCAAAGGATGATAGGGAAGGCTGAGCAGCAACCGCGGGGGCAGGGAAAACCCTCATTCGTCGGACACGGAGTGCCTGCTGAGCACGGAGTGCCTGCTGAGCACGGAGTGCCCCCTGCGCTCGGAGCGTCCCCTGAGCGCGGAGCGCCCCCTCCGTTCGCCCGGGGCCTGCCGGCGTACGAACCACCGGCCCTGAACTCGTCGAAGAGCCCCCGCAAACCTCAATGCGACCGAATCATCGTCCCAAACGCCTCGTCAGTCAGGATCTCCAGCAACAACGCATGCGGCACCCGCCCATCGATGATGTGCACCGAGTTCACCCCACTCCTGGCCGCATCCATGGCCCCCGCGATCTTCGGCAGCATCCCCCCGGAAATCGTCCCATCGGCCACCAACTCGTCGATCCGCTTCATCGTGAGTTCCGGCAGCAGCTGCCCCTGCTTGTCCAGCACGCCCGGAATGTTGGTCAGCATCAGCAGCTTCTCGGCCTGCAGCACCGTCGCCAGCTTGGCCGCCACGACGTCGGCGTTGATGTTGTAGCTCTCGTTCTCCTCGCCGAAGCCCAGCGGACTCACCACCGGAATGAACTGGTCGTCCTGCAGCGCCTTGACCACCGACGGATCGATGGCCACGATGTCGCCCACCTGCCCCACGTCGTGCTCCTTCGACGGATCGGCCGGATCGACCATCTTGAGCTTGCGCGCCCGGATCAATCCGCCGTCCCGCCCCGTCAGGCCCACTGCCTTGCCGCCCGCCTGGTTGATCAGGCCGACGATGTCCTGCTGCACCTCACCGGCCAGCACCCATTCGACCACCTCCATCGTCTCGGCATCCGTCACCCGCATGCCCTGGATGAAGCGGCCCTGCTTGCCCAGGCGCTTGAGGGCCGTCTCGATCTGCGGACCGCCGCCGTGGACCACCACGGGGTTGATGCCGACCAGTTTCAGCAGGACAACGTCCTCCGCGAAATCCGCCTGAAGCTCCGGGTCGGTCATGGCGTTGCCGCCGTACTTGATGACCATGGTCTTGCCGTGGAAGCGGCGGATGTACGGGAGGGCCTGGGCGAGGATTTCGGCTTTGTCGCGGGGAGGGAGGGAG
>DAIMZU010000416.1:0-3654 GCA_036733845.1 Ramlibacter sp. | reverse complement strand
GTAATATACGTAGTGTCACCTAGAGAGTTTCCCCAGATGGACCTCGACTACCGAATTGCATTCGACCTGGCCCCGGTCGGCCTGTGCCTGTCGCGCCACCGCCGCATTGTCGACTGCAACCAGCAGTTGTGCGAGATGTTCCGCAGCAGCCGCGAAGACCTGATCGGCCAGTCCTTTCAGGTGCTCTACCCCAGCGCCGACGAGTACGAGCGCCTGGGCGCCCGCATGGCGCCCATCCTGAACGTGCGCGGGCACTATGCCGACGACCGCATCATGAAGCGGGCCGATGGCGAGGTGTTCTGGTGCCACGTGACGGGGCGGGCGCTCAACCGCGAGGCGCCGCACGAAGCGGGCATCTGGTCCTTCGAGGACCTCAGCGCACAGCGTCCGGTAAAGGCCGACCTCACCGCCCGTGAGCGCGAGGTCGCGGCGCGGCTGCTCGACGGCATGACGTCCAAGGAAATCGGCAAGGCGCTGGACATCAGCCACCGAACGGTCGAGATCTATCGCGCCCGCCTGATGCGCAAGTACAAGGCCAGCACCACGGCCGACCTCGTTCACAAGCTGACCGCGGGTGCCTAGCGGCACGCGGGCCGCGGAATACCCTTACAGAAGAGCTCGTCAAAAGCTCGGCTGTTCATAATGGCCGGTCTTCCATCCCGCCCGGGCTCGCGCCCGGGCCCCGCACCCGTCGATGAAGACAACTATCCGACTGCAGATCCGTTTCCTGCTTCCGCTGCTTGTTGTCCTGGGTGGGGCCGCGTTCGTCGCCTCGGCCCTGCTCGAGCAACTCACCACCCGATGGTTCACCCGCGACCTGAACACCCGCGGTGCCATCATCGCGAACGCCCTCACCGATACCGTCGCCGACGCACTGGCTGAACGGCGGCCCCAGCGGCTGCAGGCCATCTTCGAGCGTGCGGCCAAGGATGAACGCCTCGTCGCGCTCGCCGTCTGCGGGACCGAAGCGCAGCCCCTGCGCCGCTCCCAGACTTTCCCGGCCGAACTGAACTGCCGCGAAGCCGAGCAGGTGGCCGCGCGTGACGACCCTCGCATGACCGTGGCCGGGGGACCGGTCCACCTTGGCATGCACGGCATCACGCTGGAGAACGGCCAGAAGGTGTCCCTCGTGCTGCTGCACGACGTCAGCTTTGCCCAGTTGCGAAGCGAGAACTCCAAGCGTTACCTGTTGATCTTCATGACGGCGCTCGGGCTGGTGATCGCGCTCATCACCGTCGCGGTGGCCCAGCTGAGCTGGCGCGGGTGGATGAAGGGCGCTCGCGCGCTGCTGTCCGGCGAAGGCCTGCTCCTTCCCCCTGGCAGCTTGCGCGCGCCCGAACTCGAGCCGCTGGCCGTGGAACTGCGGGGCCGCCTGCGCGACCTGGAAGATGAGTTCCGGCGCGCCCAGGGCCTGGAGACCTGGAACCCGGAACGGCTGCGCAGCCTGCTGCAGACGCAGTTGCGCGGTGACCAGGTGATCGTGGTCTCCAACCGCGAACCCTACATCCACGACCAGACGCCCCGCGGCGTCACGGTGCGCCGGCCGGCAAGTGGCCTGGTCACGGCGGTCGAACCGGTCATGCGCGCCTGCTCCGGCACCTGGATCGCGCATGGCAGCGGCACCGCCGACCGCGACACCGTCGACGCGCACGACCGGGTGCATGTTCCACCCGGACACGCCGACTACACGCTGCGGCGCATCTGGCTCACCGAGGAGGAGGAGCGCGGCTACTACTACGGCTTCGCCAACGAGGGGCTCTGGCCCTTGTGCCACGTGGCACACGTGCGGCCGGTATTCCGCGAGTCCGACTGGCAGCAGTACAAGGCCGTGAACCAGCGCTTTGCCGACGCGGTGGTGGCCGAGGCGCGGGGGGACGATCCGGTGGTGCTGGTGCAGGACTACCACTTCGCGCTGCTGCCGGCCATGATCCGCGAGCGCCTGCCGCGCGCGACCATCCTCACCTTCTGGCACATTCCGTGGCCCAACCCGGAGTCCTTCAGCATCTGTCCCTGGCGCCGCGAGATCCTGCAGGGCATGCTGGGCAGCACCATCCTGGGCTTTCACACCCGCTTCCACTGCAAGAACTTCATGGAAACGGTGGATCGGCTGCTCGAGGCGCGCATCGAACCCGAACACGCGACCATCACCTTCGGCGGCGTGGAGACCCTGGTGGAGAACTACCCCATCTCCATCGAGTGGCCCCCACGCGAAACCGTGGAATCCTGGGCGCCTGTGGAGCAGTGCCGCCAGGCCGTGCTGCAGCGGCTGAACCTGCCGGAAGGCACCCGCATCGGCGTCGGCGTCGATCGCTTCGACTACACCAAGGGCATCCTGGAGCGCTTCCATGCGGTTGAGCGAATGCTCGAGAAATACCCCGAGTGGCGCGGCAAGTTCGTGTTCGTCCAGGTGGCGGCGCCCACCCGCAGCGACCTGGAGGAGTACCAGGCCTTCCAGGACCGGATCCAGCGCACCACCCAGCGCATCAACCGCCGATTCGGCCAGCCAGGCTACGAGCCCATCCTGCTGCTGGCGACGCACCACGAGCACGAGGCGGTCAACGAGCTGTTCCGCGCCAGCGACCTGTGCGCGGTGACCAGCCTGCATGACGGCATGAACCTGGTCTGCAAGGAGTACGTGGCCGCCCGTGACGACGAACGCGGCGTGCTGATCCTCAGCCGCTTCGCAGGCGCCGCACGCGAGCTGCGCGAGGCGCTGATCGTGAACCCCTACCACGTCGAGGAGACGGCCGATGCGATGCACCGGGCGCTCGGCATGCCCGAGGCCGAGCAGCGCGAGCGCATGGCGAGCCTGCGCACGACCGTCAAGGAGTACAACGTCTACCGCTGGGCCGGGCGCATGCTGGCCGACGCGGGGCGGCTGCGGCTACGCGACCGCATCGAGGCGCGGGTGTCGCGGCACGGGGGGGCGTGATCCTGTCATGCCGCGGCAGCGGGGGCCTCTCCGGAGGCACCTCGCGCCTGGGTCCCCGCGGTCGCGGGGATGACGGGAGATGGGGGTTGACCGCCGAACCGGTTCTTCCGCAAGATCGCCGGCATGAACCCCCGCTACCCACTCGCAGAACTGAGCAACCTGCCGGACGACATGCGCGAGCGCATCCTGCAGGTGCAGGAGAAGTCCGGTTTCGTTCCCAACGTGTTCCTTGCCCTGGCACGACGCCCCGCCGAATGGCGGGCCTTCTTCGACTACCACGACGCACTCATGCTCAAGGAGGGCGGCAACCTGACCAAGGGCGACCGCGAGATGATCGTCACTGCCACCAGCGCGGCCAACCACTGCCTCTACTGCGTGGTCGCGCACGGCGCGATCCTGCGCATCTACGAGAAGAAGCCCCTGGTCGCGGACCAGGTGGCCGTCAATCACCGCAAGGCCGACATCTCGCCGCGGCAACGCGCGATGCTCGACTTCGCGATGAAGGTCTGCCTGCGCTCGCACGAGATCGACGACGCCGACTTCGATGCCCTGCACGCCCATGGCTTCGACGATGAGGACGCGTGGGACATCGCGGCGATCACGGCGTTCTTCGGCCTGTCCAACCGGATGGCCAATGCGACGGGGATGCAGCCGAACCCGGAGTTCTACCTGCTGGGGAGACTGCCGCGGGCGGAGAAGGCGAAAGAGCCGCGTTGAGCTGA
>DAIMZU010000415.1:0-3655 GCA_036733845.1 Ramlibacter sp. | reverse complement strand
CCTCCTCGGTCTGGAAGCTCACCTCGCGCCGGTAGTCGCGGCCTTCGCACAGCCCGGCGCGATCGAGCACGTTGCCCAGCACCAGCTCGCCCCAGTTGCCCTGCGTCTTGGCCTGTCCCTTCAGCGCGGTGGCGAGGCCGTGCGCTTCCTCGGTGATCTGGCGGTTCAGGTCCTTGAGCTGCGCCAGCTCCGCGCGCAGCGCCGCCTGCTGCTCCAGATCGCGCGCGTGGATCTCCTCGACCTTGGCCTTGAACTCGGTCATGCGCTCCTTCAGGGGGTCGACCAGCTGGCCCAGGGTGGCCTGGTTCTGCTCGGTGAAGCGGCGGGATTTTTCTTCGAGGATGTCGCTGGCCAGCGCCTTGAACTGGTTGGACAGCGCCTCGCGGGCATCGCGCAGCAGGGCGAGCTGTTCAGCCGCGCCCGCACGCTCGGCGTCCAGGGTGGCGCGGGCCTGCGCCAGCTCGGCGCGCGCCTGCGACGCGTCATGCTCCGCGGCGGCACGCGCGGCGCGCTCGGCGGCGAGTTCCTGCATGCGCAGGGCCAGCTCGCGGTTCGCGCTCGCCAGCTCGGATTCCGCCCGTCCCGCGCGCTCGCGAAGGCCGCCGGCCTGCCGCATCACGGCCCAGGTGAGCGCAATGGCGGCGAGAAGGACGGCGACGGCGACAAGCCAGTGCGTGGGATCCGGTGATTCGATCATCCCGCCATTGTTCACCACGTGGAGGAGCTTGGGAACCGTCGACGCGAGCGGTCCCTGCGACCCCGAGGCACCGCGCTCCTGGTCCCCGCCTCCTTGGGGATGCGCCCCTCGTCGTTTCCCGCGAAAGCGGGAACCCACGCGCACCGATCGGGCCACTCGTCGAATCAAGTCCCGAGCGCGCCCGCGACCCCCTGTGCACACCGCTCTGCGTCGAGTACATGTCCAGCACCGAGGTACGCGCGGGCGGCCTGCTCCAGTTCCCGGCGCGCGGCGTCGACGTCGCCCGTGGCCAGGTGGACGTGCGCCTGCGCCTCCACCAGCGCGGCATCCCACGCGGGCAGCTTCATCACGACTTTCGCGAGGTACTCCGTGGCTTCGAGATGACGCCGCGCCAGCTCGCTCTCGCGTGCGCGGGCGGCTGCGATGGTGGCAGGAACCGCGAAGGTGATGCGACACCCCGGGCAGGTCTCCAGCGGCCCCCGCACGGCGGACTCGGCTTCCTCCAGCGCGCCCAGGGCCGCGCGCGGCTCGCGCGCCAGGCGAATCCGGGTGCCGTAGATCCGGTCGAGCAGGTGAAAGCCGACCCCCGACTGGCGCGAGACGTCCAGTGCCTCATCGAGCAGCCGGCGCGCCCGCGCAGGATCGCCCCGATGCAGGCAGAGTTCGGCACGCCGCTGCAGCGACAGCGCCTCGCCCGTCGCCCCCGCGATCGCGCGATGAAGGCGCCCGCCTTCGACCAGGTCCGATTCGGCCGCATCGAGCTGTCCATTGAGCAACCGGGCCTCGCCACGCAGCGTCACCGCAAACGCATGGCCGCGGGCGGCGCCGATGCGCCGCGATTCGGCCGCCAGGGCATCGGCGAAGGCGATCACCTCGGCATAGGGCCGCGAGCCGTAGAGGAAGCGCTGCGTGATGCACAGGTGGCCGTCGAAGACCCGCACCGCCAGCTGCGGCAGGTGGCGTGTTTCCTGAAGGTCGGCCCAGACGCTCTCGTGCAGCTCACCCCGGGCGTGGGCGGCTGCGGCGTTGGCCCACGAGGCGATCACCAGCGTGCCTTCGTCGCCCAGTTCGAGCGCGAGCCGACGCACCTCGGCGGAACGGCGGGTGCCCTCCCCCGGATCGGCAAAGCCGAGGGCGGCGGCGCCGCTGTAGGCGAGGGCCGCGGCAAGCCGGCCCGGCGTGGTGGACGGATCGACGCCCCGCAGCGATGCCAGTGCGCCCGCGGGATCGCTCATCTTCAGTTGGGCCAGCGCGCGCTTGGCACGCAGTTCGTGCGACATCGGCGCATCGGCGGCGAGGGCCGCCGCCTCGTAGGCCGCCAGTGTTCCGATGCGCCCGAGCGCATCGAAAGCCTCGGCCTTGAGGGCGAGCGCCTCCGCATGCGCGGGGAAGTGCTCGAGCAGCGGCTCGACATGGCGCAGCACGTCCTCGAAGGCGCCCAGGCGGGTGGCGGTGCGTGCCGCCTCCAGGCAGAACGGCAGGGCGCGGACGGGCTCGCGTGCCGCGAGCCACTGCAGGCCGGTGCTGCCCGCGGGCGCGCCTGCATGCGCAAGGCGCGCCGCCACTTCCCGGTGGAGCGCCAGGCGCTCATGCGGCGAGAGGGAGCCGATCACGGCTTCGCGCACCAGCGGATGACGAAAACGATAGCGGTCGGCCACGCCCGCCGCGTCCGGCTGCAGGTCCAGCACGCCGGCTGCAAGGGCGCGGTCGAGCCGTTCGCCGGCCTCCGGCGCGGTGTCGCCGGCCAGTGCCAGCGCGATGCCCACGTCCAGCGTCTCGCCGGCCAAGGCCAGCCGGCGCAGTGCATCCCGCCCGGGCTGGCCCTCACCAGCGTCTCCAGCCAGCCGGTCGACCAGCGCGGATGCGACCGACTGCGGCAGGCCCGCGGAGGGCCGGCCCTCGGCGCCGGCCCGGGCCAGCTCCACCACGGCGAAGGGAAGGCCACCGGCACGCTGCACGATGGCCGCCAGCGCGGACGCGGGTAGCGAAGGTGCGGAACGAGCGGCCAGCAGCGCCGCCTCGTTCGCATCCATGGGTCCGAGGTCGACGGCGTGCACGGTGCCTGCCCTCAGCAGCCGGCCGACGTGCGCGTCCAGCACTGGCGGCAGCGACGGCCGGCACGCGAGGACCACGCACAGCGACGGCCCGCTCGAGGCGAGCTGGGCCAGGAGTTCGGCGCTGGCATCGTCGGCCGCGTGCGCATCGTCCGCGACCAGCAGCACCGGCTGGCCCCCGGCCGTTGCAAGCAGAAGCCGTCGCACCGCGCCAGCAACCTGGTGCCGGCCGATGGGCAGGACCAGGCCTGGGGAGACACCGGCGGCCGGGGTCAAGGCCGCGAGCACGGCTTGCGCATGCGAGCCCAGCGACTGCATGGCCTCGCTGTCCGCTCCATGCAGCAGGGGCTCGACCAGGTCGGTCACGAGCCCGTAGGGACGGGTCCAGTCGGCGGCATCGACGCGGCGCACCTGCCAGCCGCGCTGGCGCGCCTCGGATGCGAGCCGGCGGACCAAGGCCGACTTGCCCGCGCCCGCCTCGCCCCGCAGCAGGAGGCCGCCCGCGGACGGGTGCCCGGCCGCGTCGGCCTGCGCTCGATCGAGCACCGCCAGGCACTCGGCCAGCTCGACCGCGCGCCCGATGAGAGCCGGTGTGTCGTCCCGCGAGGCGGCGAGGCACTCACGGTACAAGGCCTCGGCCTCGGGTCCGGGGCGGGTGCCCTGGGACAGCTGGAGATGGTCCCGCAGGCGCCCCCACCAGCGTAACGCGCCCGCGATGCGACCGGCGGCGAGCTCCGCGCGCATGAGGGCGATGTGTGCCTCCTCGTCGCCCGGGTCTTCCTGCGCCAGGCGCTCGAACTGACCGGCCTGGCGCAGCAGCCGCAGGTACTTGCCGCGCAGGCGCTGGCGCGGCGCCTCGGCCCAGGGCTCGTAGGGAACTTCGGGCAGCAGGTCGCCGCCGTAG
>DAIMZU010000414.1:0-3656 GCA_036733845.1 Ramlibacter sp. | reverse complement strand
AAGAGGGCGGGGCCCCGGCGCGCCGCGCGCAGCGCCCGGGACATGCCGCCGGCCGCGGCGCCCACGGCATTGGCGCGGTGCTGCCGGTACAGGATCACGGGCTGGGGGTCCACGATAACGCGGCCGCCCACCGCCGTGGTGACGAGGTAGGCCCACCAGTCGTGAATCGTGATGGGGGGCGGTGGCGTCGCCAGCATCGCCTGACGCGCCGCCTCGTTGAGGACGACGGTGCAACCCGTCGCGATGTTCTGCACCAGCGCGTTGCGGAGCGAGGCCGGGCGCGGGAAGGCGGGTGAGAGGCCCCGCTCCGCCAACCCGCCGTCCACCAGGCGCTGCCGGGCGCAGTAGAGCGCGGGCCGATCCTCCGCCTCCCCCGCCAGGGCTTGGCTGGCACGGAGGAGCTTGTCCGGAAGCCAGACATCGTCCTGGTCGCAGAAGGCGTAGCGCCGCCCAGGCGGCGCTTCGACCAGCAGCGCGAGGAAGTTGCCGAGCGCCCCGAGCCGCGCCGGCCCATCGGGCAGGCGCACCACCTGGCCGGGGCGGCAGCTTGCCGCGAAGCTGTCCAGGATGGAGGGCGTGCGATCGGTGGAGAGGTCGTCGCGAACGACGAGCACCCAGTCCTCGTCGCGCTGTTCGCGCAGGCTGCGGAGCTGTTCCGCCAGGTAAGCTTCGCCATTGAAGGTGGCGAGCAGCACGACCGTGCCGGGCAGCTGGGCGGGTGCCGCCGCCCCATCGCCGCCCTTCGCCATCGCTGCCGATCTGTCCACTCGCACCAGGCCCCTGCGCCGCGAATCCCTTCCCGTAACAGACGCGGCAGGGATCCGGTAGCGTGGCGCGGCAGCCGGCAGGCTGGAAAGGGGTTATGGAAAGGAGTAGTATCGAACCTTTGTTGCCGGGCCAGAGCCTTTCGAGGAACAATGACTTCTTCAGACAGTATCACGCCGACTTCGAACACAATATCGGCGTATGATGGACTTTCCGAAATTGATCGGATCGCCCCAGGCTCGGCCTCCGCAATCTTCCGGCAGCCCGCGCGGCAGGGCGCGATCAGCGCGTGGTGGGGCCATGTGCCCTTCGCGCAATGGCTGATGCATGTGGCGCGGCCCCGCCGTGTGGTGGAGCTCGGCACGCACAACGGCGTGTCCTATGCCGCCTTCTGCTCATCGGTGCAGGTGGAACAGCTCGACTGCCGCTGCACCGCCGTGGACACCTGGGAGGGCGACCACCAGGCCGGCCGCTACGGCAGCCGCGTCTTCGACGAGCTTCGCGCCTGGCATGACCCGGCCTATGCCGGTTTCTCGACGCTGATGCGCTGCACCTTCGACGAGGCGGCGCCCAGGGTCGAGGATGGCAGCGTGGACCTGCTCCACATAGACGGGCTGCACACCTATGAGGCGGTGCGGCACGACCTGGAGACCTGGCTGCCCAAGATGTCGCGGCGCGGCATCGTGCTGCTGCACGACACGGAGGTGCGGCACGGCGATTTCGGCGTCTGGCGCCTGTGGGAGGAAGTGAAGGACCGCTACCCCTCCTTCGGTTTCCGCCACAGCCACGGGCTTGGCGTGCTCGCTGTTGGCGCCGAGGCCGCGCCCGCGATCCTGGCCCTCTGCGCGACGCGCGAGCCCGAGCGGATCGCGCGGGTGGAGGCGTTGTTCGCGATGATCGGCCGCCGCTGGTCGGCCGAGGGCGAACTGGTCTTCGAATGGGCAAGGTCCGCGGAGCTGCGCGAGGCGGCCCGGCAGGCCGAGACCCGCGAGGCCGCGGCGGTGGCCGGGATGGATGCCACGATGGGCAGCACCACCTGGCGCGCCACCCGGCCGCTGCGCGCCGTCTTGGCCCGCGCGCCGTGGCTCCGCGCGGCGATCCGGTCCCCGCTGCGCTCTGCCGCGCGGCTGGCCCGTCACGCCCGGCGGCTGGTGCAGCAGCGGAGGATCGGCGCGCGCCTCCTGCAAAGCGGCCTGTTCGACCCGGCGTACTACCTGGCCGCCAACCCCGATGTGGAGGCGGCCGGCATCGACCCGCTCTCCCACTTCCTCTCGACCGGCTGGCGTGAGCGCCGGGACCCCTCGCCGGGCTTTTCCGTGCGAGGCTACCTCGCGCGGTACGAGGATGTGCGGGAGTCGGGCATGAACCCGCTGCTGCACTACCTGCTGCACGGGCGCCGCGAAGGCCGCCTCGCGGTGAGTGGCAGCGGTGAGCTCGTGCATTTCCCGCGGCGCCAGACCAAGGCCGGCAAGGTGCTGGATCTTCTCGGCGCCATGGCCAGGGATCCGGGCCTCATGGTCAGCATCGCGCGCAAGAGCCGGCAGATCGGCCTGCGCCGCGCCGCGGCCCTGGCCTGGGCGGCGGCCGTGCCGCCGGAACCCGTGCCGCCCGACGCCACACGCGCGCCGGAGGGCCCCGAGGACGAGCTGATCGAAGCCTTCGGGATCGTGCCCTACTGCATCAACCCACATCTGCAGCAGGATCCGGCGGTGCCGCCGCTGCGCCTGGCCGTGCACCTGCACCTCTACTACGAGGAGATGACCGAGCGGTGCATCGGCTACCTCCGCAACATCCCCGCCCGTTTCGACCTCTTCGTCTCCGTGCCCGAGGGGCGGGACACCGCGGCGCTGTCGCAACGGCTGGCCGAGGCGCTGCCGGAAGCGGGCGAGGTGGTGGTGGAAGCGGTGCCCAACCGCGGCCGTGACATCGCGCCCCTCATCGTGCAGTTCGGCCCGCGCCTGCTGCGCTACGACGCGGTGGCGCATTTCCACACCAAGAAGAGCCCGCACCGGACATCCTACGCGACCTGGTTCGAGCGGATCATGGACACGCTCTGCGGCTCGCGCAGCGGGGTCACGCAGATCCTCGACCTGCTCGCGCGGGACGCCAAGACGGTCTACCCGGCCGGCAACAAGACCCCCGTGGCCGACAGCGGCTGGAGCGGGAACCAGGCCATGGCGGCGGAGCTTCTCGCGGCGCAGGGGCTGGAGGGCATCGAGGACCTGCCGCGGGTCGAGTTCCCGCAGGGCTCCATGTTCTGGGCCCGTGCCGCGAGCCTGTCGCGGCTGCTCAGCCTGAAGCTGCGCTTCGAGGATTTCCCGGAGGAACCGATCCCGCCCGACGGCACGCTGGCGCATGCGCTGGAACGCCTCATCCTGGTGCTGGGGCGGTCGGAGCCCGGGCGCAACTATCGCCTCGAAGCCCCCGGGCTCAGCCGGGAAGGCGGCCCCCTGTTCGAGGCGCAGCACGATTTCTCGGGCGAGATCGTGCACGACACGGTCAAGGTGCTGGCCTACTACCTGCCGCAATTCCACCCGACGCCCGAGAACAGCGCCTGGCACGGCGAGGGCTTCACCGAGTGGTACAAGGTCCGTGGCGCCCACCCGCTGTTCCAGGGCCACTACCAGCAGCACGTCCCGCACCCCGACCTCGGCTACTACCACCTCGATTCCCCGGCGCAGCTCCAGCGCCAGGCCGAGATGATGCACAAGGCCGGCGTGCACGGGATGATCTTCTACCACTATTGGTTCTCGGGCCGGCTGATCCTGGAGAAGCCGGCGGAGATGCTGCTCGGCGCGCCCGAGGTGGCGATGCCGTTCTGCTTCTGCTGGGCGAATGAGAACTGGACGCGCCGCTGGGACGGCGATGAAACCGACGTCCTGATGGCCCAG
>DAIMZU010000413.1:0-3657 GCA_036733845.1 Ramlibacter sp. | reverse complement strand
CGGCCCGCCTGCGTCATGCACTTCGCGGCGGCCAGCCTGGTCGGCGAATCGACGCAGGACCCGGGCAAGTACTGGCGCAACAACCTGGTGCAGACGCTCGGTCTGCTCGATGCCATGCGCGACTGCGGCGTGGGTGAGTTCATCTTCTCGTCCACGGCAGCGGTGTTCGGCAACCCGGAACAGGTGCCTATTCCTGACGATCACCCGACGCGTCCGATCAACCCCTACGGGCACAGCAAGATCGCCGTCGAGTACCTGCTGCGCGACTATGGGCAGGCCCATGGGCTGCGATCGATCTCGCTGCGCTATTTCAATGCCGCCGGAGCGCACCCGGACGGCACGCTCGGCGAGCGACACGACCCCGAGACCCACCTGATTCCGCTGATCCTGCAGGTGGCGTCCGGCCGCCGCCCGTTCATCTCACGCTTCGGGCAGGACCACGGCACGCCGGACGGCTCGTGCATCCGCGACTACATCCACGTGCAGGACCTGTGCGAGGCCCACCTGCTGGCCCTGGAAAAGCTCGCCGGCGGGGCGCCCACCGGGCGCTACAACCTGGGCAATGGGCTCGGCTATTCGGTGACCGAGGTCATCGAGGCTGCGCGCCGCGTGACCGGCCACCCCATTCCCCTGCGGGACGACCCGCCGCGGGCCGGCGATCCGCCGGTGCTGGTGGCCGATGCGACGCGCGCGCGCAAGGAACTGGGATGGGTGCCCCGGCACCCGGAGATCGACACCATCCTGCAGCATGCCTGGCAATGGGAGCAGGCGCAGGCGGCGGGGGTGCGGAACAGGTGAGGCCTACAGCAGCACGATGTCGTACTGCTCCGGCCCCATCGAGCCATCGCTTTGCAGCGAGATCGGCTTGCCGATGAAGTCCGACAAGCCGGCCAGGTGCTGGCTTTCTTCGTCCAGGAACAGCTCGATCACCTTTGGCGCCGCCACGACCCGGTATTCGCGTGGGTTGAACTGCCGGGCCTCGCGCAGGATCTCGCGCAGGATGTCATAGCACACGGTGCGCGGCGTGCGCACCTGGCCCGAGCCCTTGCAGGCGGGGCAAGGCTCGCACAGCATGTGCGCGAGCGACTCGCGGGTGCGCTTGCGCGTCATCTCGACCAGGCCCAGCTGCGAGAAGCCGCCGGCCATGGTCTTGACGCGGTCGCGCGCGAGCTGCTTGCGCAGCTCGGCCAGCACCGCATCACGGTGATCGGCGCGTGCCATGTCGATGAAGTCGACGATGATGATGCCGCCCAGGTTGCGCAGGCGCAGCTGGCGCGCGATCGCCTGGGCCGCCTCGAGGTTGGTCTTGAAGATGGTCTCGTCGAAGTTGCGAGCGCCCACGTAGCCGCCGGTGTTGACGTCCACCGTGGTCAGGGCCTCGGTCTGGTCGACGATCAGGTAGCCGCCGGACTTCAGGTCGACGCGCCGGCCGAGCGCGCGCGCGAGTTCCTCGTCGATGGCGAAGAGGTCGAAGATCGGACGTTCGCCCTTGTACAGCGACAGCCGCGCCGCTGCCGCCGGCATGAACTCCTCGCCGAAGGCCTGCAGCAGGGCGAACTGCTCGCGCGAGTCGATTCGGATGGTCTGGGTTTCCTCGCCGGCCAGGTCGCGCAGCACCCGCTGGAGCAGGTTCAGGTCCTGGTGCAGCAGCGAGCCCGGCGGACGGGTCATGGCGGCTTCGCGGATGCGCGCCCAGGTCTTTCGCAGGTAGGCGATGTCGTCGGCGAGTTCCGCGTCGGTGGCGTCCTCGCCGTTGGTGCGCAGGATGAAGCCACCGCCGGCCGGGCCGACCAGCGCCTGCAGCCGCGCGCGAAGCGCGTCGCGCTGCTGCACGGGGATCTTCTGCGACACCCCCACGTGGTCGTCCTGCGGCAGGAAGACCAGCAGCCGTCCAGCGATGCTCACCTGCGTGGACAGCCGCGCGCCCTTGCTCCCGATCGGATCCTTGATGACCTGGACCATCAGCGCCTGGCCCTCGAAGACCTGGCGCTCGATCGGCACCAGCGGTCCGCTTCGCCCGGGCGGCTCGCCCTCGGGCTGGCGCTGCCAGACATCGGCCACGTGCAGGAAGGCCGCGCGCTCGAGACCAATGTCGACGAAGGCGGACTGCATGCCCGGCAGCACCCGTGCGACCTTGCCCAGGTAGACATTGCCCACCAGGCCGCGCTCGAGGGTGCGCTCGACATGCAACTCCTGGACGGCACCGCTTTCCACGATGGCCACGCGCGTCTCCTGCGGCGACCAGTTGATGAGGATGTCCTGTTGCGGTGCCATGCGATCCGTCGGAGCTGTTGTTGTCAGGGCGCGATGCCGAACACGCGCAGCAACTGCGCGGTCTCGTGCATCGGCAGGCCCATGATGCCAGAGTAGCTGCCTGCGATGCGCGTGACGTGCGCCGCGGCGCGCCCCTGGATCGCGTAGGCGCCCGCCTTGCCCATCGGCTCGCCCGTGGCCACGTACCGGGCCACCTGCGCCCGGGTCAGGGGCTCGAAGCTCACGCGGGACTCACTCAGTGCCAGCCGTCGGCGCCGCGCGGTGCCGACAGCGACGGCAGTCAGCACGCGGTGCGTCCGGCCCGCGAGCTCGCCGAGCATGCGGGCGGCATCCCGCTCGTCCGCCGGCTTGCCGTAGATGCGGCGCCCCAGCGCCACGGTGGTGTCCGAACATAGCACGGGCGCCGGCGGCAGCCCCCGCCGGGCCAGCCGCTCGAGCGCGGCATCGAGCTTGAGGGCGGTCACGCGGCGCACGTAGGGGGCCGGCGCCTCGCCCGGCAGCGGCGCCTCCAGGGCCTCCGTGTCCTCGTCGGCGCCGGGCAGCAGCAGCTCGTGCGGCACGCCCATCTGCTCGAGGAGCTGCCGCCGGCGGGGACTCTGGGAGGCCAGGTAGACGAAGGCCGGGGTCATTCGCGGTGGTAGGGATGTCCGGCGTTGATCGACCAGGCGCGATAGAGCTGCTCGACCAGCAGGACCCGCACCATCGCGTGCGGCAGGGTCAGGTCGGACAGGCGGATGCGCTCGTGCGCCTGCTGCCGCAGCGTGGGCTCGAGCCCGTCGGGGCCGCCGATCAGCAGGGCCACGTCGTCGCCGGACTGCTGCCATTCGGACAGCCGTGCGGCCAGGGCCTGCGTACGCAGCGCGGTGCCGCGCTCGTCCAGCGCGACCACGCGCGCGCCGCGAGGAATCTGGGCCTGGATGCGGTCCCGCTCGGCGGCCAGCAGCGTCTCCACCGTGCGCGATCCCCGCGGCTCGGCCTTGACGGCGCGCAGCTCGAGCTTGAGTTCAGGGGGGAATCGCTTGGCGTAGTCGTCCCAGGCCACCTGCGCCCAGTCGGGCACGCGCTGGCCGACGGCCACCACGCAGAGCTTCATGCCCGCGGCGGGGCCTTGCGCGCGGGCGCCTTCTTTGCGGCGGCCTTGCTGGCCGGTGCCTTCCGGGCGGGGGCTTTCTTCGCCGCGGCAGGCGCCGCAGCGGACTGGCCCGGCGCGGCTTTCCTGGCCGGTGCCTTGGCCCCCGGCGACTTGCCGGCGGCGGACTTCAGGGGCGCAGCCGACTTGCGCGCCGGCGCACCGCTCGCAGCGGACCCGGTCTTTGCCGCCGCCCTCTTGCGTGCGGGCGCCTTGCGCGCCGCCGCGGCGGCTTCTTTCTCGGCGGCGTCGGC
>DAIMZU010000412.1:0-3659 GCA_036733845.1 Ramlibacter sp. | reverse complement strand
GTACATGGGCATCCAGGCTGAGGCCGAGGCCACGCTGCGCGAACTGCTGGGGGTGCCTGACAACTACAAGGTGCTGTTCCTGCAGGGCGGCGGCGTCGGGCAGAACGCCATCCTGCCCATGAACCTGATCGGCCGCACCGGCCGGGCCGACTACGTCATCAGCGGCGACTGGTCCCGGCGCTCGGCCGACGAGGCGGCGCACTATGGCCAGGTGCGCATCGCCGCCAGCAGCGAGGAGGGCGGCCGCTTCCGCCGCGCGCCCGAGCTGGCCGAATGGCAGATCGACCCCGGCGCGTCGTACCTGCACTTCTGCTCCAACGAGACCATCGGCGGGGTGGAGATCTTCTGGACCCCCGACACCGGCAGCGTGCCGCTGGTGGCGGACATGTCCTCGAACATCCTGTCGCGGCCGATCGACGTGTCGCGCTACGGGCTGATCTACGCGGGCGCCCAGAAGAACATGGGCCCCTCCGGCCTGACGGTGGTCATCGTCCGCGAGGACCTGTTGGGCCATGCCATGCCGACCACGCCGCTGGTGTTCAACTACCAGGCGCAGGCCCAGGCCGACTCCATGCTCAATACGCCGCCCACCTACGCGATCTACATCGCGGGGCTCGTGTACAAGCATGTCCGGCAGATGGGCGGCCTGGCCGCCATGGAGGCGCACAACCGGGCCAAGGCCCAGGTGCTGTACGACTTCATCGACCAGAGCGGGTTCTTCAGCAACCCGATCGAGCCGGCGTACCGGTCGCGCATGAACGTCCCCTTCTTCCTCGAGGACCCGGCACTGGAGCCGGCTTTCCTGAAGGGCGCCCAGGAGCGCGGACTGGTGCAACTCAAGGGTCACAGGTCAGTGGGCGGCATGCGGGCGTCCATCTACAACGCCATGCCCCTGGAGGGCGTCCAGGCGCTGGTCGCCTACCTGCGCGAATTCGAGTCGCGCCACGGCTGAGCGAGCCCGTTCACTGCGGGTTCTCGGCCCCCGGCGAGCGCATTGGGGGCAATAATCGGCTTTTCCCAAGGAGGAAGGCCCAGAATGACCCACGCGTTCGCCCACACGCTTCGTTCCTTCAAAGCCGGTGCCGGCAAGACGGGCAGCTTTTATTCGCTTCCCGCCCTGGCCGAAGAGTTCCCGCACCTGCGCCGGCTGCCGGTTTCCCTGCGTATCGTCCTTGAATCGGTGCTGCGCAACTGCGACGGACTCAAGATCAGTCCCGAGCACGTGCGGGCGCTCGCGAACTGGCAGCCCAACGCCTCCCGCACCGAAGAGATCCCCTTCGTCGTCGCCCGGGTGGTGCTGCAGGACTTCACCGGCGTGCCCCTGCTGGCCGACCTGGCCGCCATGCGCAGCGCCGCGGCGCGCATGGGCAAACCCCCGGGCTGGATCGAGCCGCTGGTGCCGGTGGACCTGGTCGTCGATCACTCGGTCATGATCGACCACTGGGGAACGCGCGATGCGCTCGACCTGAACATGCGCCTGGAGTTCCAGCGCAACCGTGAGCGCTACGAGTTCATGAAGTGGGGCATGCAGGCCTTCAGCACCTTCGGCGTGGTGCCGCCGGGCTTCGGCATCGTGCACCAGGTGAACCTCGAATACCTGGCGCGTGGCGTCCACCGCCGCCAGGACGATGTCTACTACCCGGATACGCTGGTCGGCACCGACAGCCACACCACGATGATCAACGGCATCGGCGTGGTGGGCTGGGGCGTCGGCGGCATCGAGGGCGAGGCCGCCATGCTGGGGCAGCCGGTTTACATGCTCACGCCCGACGTGGTGGGCATGGAACTCACAGGGCACCTGCGTGAAGGATGCACGGCCACCGACCTGGTGCTCACCGTGACCGAGTTGCTGCGCCAGAACAAGGTGGTGGGCAAGTTCGTCGAGTTTTTTGGCGAGGGCACCCGCACCCTGGGCGTTCCCGACCGCGCGACCCTGGCCAACATGGCGCCGGAGTATGGCGCGACCATGGGTTTCTTTCCCGTCGACGAGAAGACGATCGAGTACTTCAAGGGCACGGGACGCAGCCGCGACGAGATCGCCGCGCTGGAGGCGTACTTCCGCGCGCAGCAGATGTTCGGCGTGCCGCTGCGCGGCGAGGTGGACTATTCGCAGGTGCTGACACTCGACCTCGGCCAGGTCACCCCCAGCCTTTCCGGACCCAAGCGCCCGCAGGACCGCATCGAGATCGGCCAGGTGGCCTCGCAGTTCCGCACCCTCTACAGCAAGCCGGGGTCGGAGAACGGATTCAACCAGCCGGCCGAGACCCTGCTCACACGCCATCTAGTGCAGCCGGATGGCGGTGCGCCGGACCCCAAGGTGCCCATGACGCCCGACACCGCGCCTGCAGCGCCGCGGTTCGAGCTCGAGATGGAGGCCAACAAGCCCACGCTGAAGGCCGCCAAGGGCCTGGCTGACCCGCAGGGACCGCACGCGCAGGGCTTCACCATCGGAAACGGCGACGTGCTCATCGCCGCCATCACCAGTTGCACCAACACCTCCAACCCGGGCGTCATGCTTGCCGCGGGCCTGCTGGCCAGGAAGGCTGTGCGAGCGGGGCTGAAGGTCCCGCCGCACGTGAAGACCTCGCTGGCGCCCGGTTCACGCGTCGTGACGGAGTACCTGATCAAGGCCGGGCTGCTGAACGACCTCGAAAAGCTTGGCTTCACCGTCGCCGGCTACGGCTGCACCACCTGCATCGGCAATGCCGGTGACCTCGCACCCGAGATCAACGAGGCCATCGGCCAGAGCGACCTGGTGTGCGCCGCCGTGCTCTCGGGCAACCGCAACTTCGAGGCCCGCATCCACCCGAACCTGAAGGCCAACTTCCTGGCGAGCCCGCCCCTGGTGGTGGCCTATGCCCTCTCCGGCACGGTGCTGCGCGACCTCATGACCGAGCCGGTCGGCAAGGGCCACGGCGGCAAGGACGTCTGGCTGGGTGACATCTGGCCGTCCAGCGACGAGATCCACGCATTGCTGCGGCACGCCATGAACGGCAAGGCCTACCAGGCCAACTACGCCAAGGTCAAGTCCGACCCGGGCCTGCTGTGGGAGCGCATCGAGGGAATGGGCGGCGAGACCTACGCCTGGCCGACCAGCACCTACATCGCCGAGCCGCCGTTCTTCGACGAATTCAGCCTGCAGCCGGCGGCGTCCGGCGCGCCGGTGCGGGTCGAAGGCGCACGCATCATGGCGCTGTTCGGCGACTCCATCACGACCGACCACATCTCGCCGGCGGGCTCCATCAAGGAAAGCTCCCCCGCCGGCCAGTGGCTCAAGGCGCACGGCGTTCCCAAGACCGACTTCAACAGCTACGGCTCGCGGCGCGGCAACCACGAGGTCATGATGCGGGGCACCTTCGCCAACGTGCGCATCAAGAACCTCATGATCCCGCCCGGCCCGGACGGCTCGCGAGAGGAGGGCGGCCTCACGCTGTACCGCGGCGCGGACGGATCCGCCGAGAAGATGTTCATCTTCGACGCGGCAATGCGCTACATCGCCGAAGGGCGGCCCACCGTCATCCTCGCCGGCGAGGAGTACGGCACCGGCTCGTCGCGCGACTGGGCGGCCAAGGGGACCCAGCTGCTGGGCATCAAGGCGGTGATCGCGCGCAGCTTCGAGCGCATCCACCGCAGCAACCTGGTGGGCATGGGCGTGCTGC
>DAIMZU010000411.1:0-3662 GCA_036733845.1 Ramlibacter sp. | reverse complement strand
GCTATCATGGTGGCTCGCCTTTTTGATCCGATCGCTTTGTGGGGGCTCTCATGCACGACGCCACCAGCCAGTTTTCCTTTTCCAATTTCAGGCTTGCCATAGCGCCTGGCGTACCGTCATCGCATCTTTCGGCATTGCTTGCGTTGCAGCGTGCGGAAGAGCCGGAAGTCACCATTTCGTTTCATGAGGTCACAGCCGATGATTTGATTGCGGGACTTCGGGAAGGCCGCTACGACGCGGGCATGACGCTTGAAGGATCGAGCGATCCGTCGCTGAAAAGCCAACCTCTATGGACCGAGAACATGGCCGTCGCCATGCCGTTGCGCTTTCCCTTACTTGACCAGGCGAAGCTCACGATCGCCGAACTGTTGGACTACTCCGTCTTTCGCTGGCCTGCAGAGAATTGCCCTTTGCTGGATCAGCGGCTGCCTTCTCTTCCCGCGGTGAGTCAACAGAACATTCAGCGTGTCTCTTCCTTCGAGATGATCGCGCTATGGGTCGCTGCCGGCTACGGCGTCGGGGTATCCGCGCAATCGCGCATTGAGCATGCGCAGGGATGGGGCATTCACACACGGCCGCTGTCTGACGGACCCTACGAGATCGTGACCCACCTGCAGCGGCCCTGCGGACAAGCCGACGTTGTTTCAGAGCGGTTCGAGCGCAGAGCACTGCAGGTCGCCAAGAATGCTCCAACCTAGTCGAGTGCCAATGTCCTCGTTCTGCGTCTTCAGTTCAAGGTGCTACACGTGCATTAGGCATTCCACTCGCCAAGCAGCAGACATCACTCGCGCTCTATGACACGGAGCAGCGCCGTTCTACGCTTCGACATGGGGCCAAACGCCTTCGTGACCCCTTCAACGGGTTTCCCTGCCTGCAATGAGTCAAGGATGTCAGCCCAGTCCTGCATGATTACCTTGCGGGACTCCACAAACTTCGTGTGATCGTAGGGCGCGCGCGATGAGTCCTTGCTCTTTTTGGAATGAGCGAGTTGAAGATCGACCCGCTTCTCCGGATATCCCAACAGTCCAAGGATCGTCGTTGCGGTCGAGCGGAAGCCATGGGACGAAAACCGTCCGCCATAACCCATGCGCTTGAGTGCTTGATTGAGCGTCGTTGCCGACATCACTTGTCCCGGCTTTCTGTAGCTCGGGAACAATACTTTGCCGCCGCCAGTTAGAGCATGTAGTTCCCTAAGAGCGGCCACCGCCTGCCGTGACAGGGGAACCAGATGGGGGCGTCGCATCTTCATGCGCTCGGACGGAATCGACCACATGGCGTTGTCCAGGTCGAACTCTTCCCAGGAGGCCTTGCGCAGTTCTACGGTGCGCACGTAGGTCAAAGCCATCAGCTTGAGGGCGAGGACTGTCGTCTGGTAACCCCCTTCGTTGTCCACACGATTGAGAAAGTCCGGGATCTCTGCCCATGTCAACGGAGGGTTGTGGCGGACCTGAGGGCGCTTGACCAGTCCCTTGAGCAAGGCGGCAGGATCGTATTCGCAGAGACCTTGGGCAGCCGCATAACTGAAGATTTGCCCACACCACTGGCGGATGAGGATCGCCACAGTCTTCGCGCCACGAGCCGCCACATCCTTGATGATGGGGCGCAGATGTGGAGCCCTGATGCTGCTGATCGGCAACTTGCCAATCCGGGGGAAAACATCCTTCTCAAGGTAGCTGGTGACCTGGTTGGTGTAGTACTCGCTCCAGTGAGCATTGCTGACGATCCACTCCCGAGCAACGGTCTCGAACGTGCGTTCGTATGTGTCGGCCTGGAGGGCGATCGCCGCCTTTTTCTCCACGATGGGGTCGAGGCCCTTCTTGACCAACGCCTTTGCCCGGTCCCGTTCCGCACGGGCTGCCTCCAGCGTGACCTTTGGGTACACCCCGATTGAGTACACCTGTTCAGCGCCGCCCAGCCGGTAGCGGTACCACCAGAGCTTGGAGCCGTTGGGCTGAACGCGCAAAAAGAGGCTGCCTCCGTCCCGGAGTTGGTACACCTTGGGCCTGGGCTGCGCCGTTTCCACTTTGCGCGCCGAGAGAAGATTGAGTGCTGTGAGTGCCATGTGTATAACGCCTCCAGTTTGGCCCGTTACACACTCCATTACACACATGAGCACTGGATTTGTCCAGCTTTCAGAATCGCTCGATGGACGATCAACCCTTTAAAAACATAGACTTAGAGTTGTTCCATGGAGGTTGATAGACGCCAGTAGACCTCAATCGTAGTTATCGACCATCAGGAGTTTGGTTTTTTTCGCCATGGTCTTCACTCCAGCCCTTCTTCCACCAGTTCGGCCGCGCGCAGAAGGGCACGCGCCTTGTGCTCGGTTTCTCTCCACTCCATTTCAGGCACCGAGTCCGCCACCACGCCGGCCGCCGCCTGCACGTAGAGCATCTGGTCCTTGACGATGCCGGTGCGGATGGCGATGGCCACATCCATGTCGCCGGCATAGCTCAGGTAGCCACAGGCGCCACCGTACAGGCCACGCTTGCTGGGCTCCAACTGGTCGATCAGCTCCATGGCGTGCACCTTGGGCGCCCCGGTCAACGTGCCGGCCGGGAAGGTGGCCTTGAGCACGTCCATGCTGGTCATGCCTTCGTTCAAGATGCCTTCCACGTTGCTCACCAGGTGCATCACGTGGCTGTAACGCTCCACCGCAAAAGCCTCGGTCACCTTGACGCTGCCAATTTGCGCGATGCGACCGATGTCGTTGCGCGCCAGGTCGATCAGCATCACGTGTTCGGCTCGTTCCTTGGGATCGTTCACCAGCTCCACCTCGGTGGCCTTGTCCAGTTCGAGCGTGGCACCGCGCGGCCGGGTGCCGGCCAGCGGGCGGATGGTGACCTTCTGGCCCTCAGGCGTGTTTTCCTGCCGCACCAGAATTTCCGGCGAAGCCCCCACCACGTGGAAATCCCCGAAGTGGTAGTAGTACATGTAGGGCGAGGGGTTGAGCGAACGCAGCGCGCGGTAGAGGCTCAGCGGGCTTTCGGTGAAACGCTTCTTGAGGCGCTGACCCACCTGCACCTGCATGAAGTCGCCGGCCGCGATCAGCTCCTTGGAGCGGTCCACCGCCTTGAGGTAATCGGCCTTGGCAAATTCGCGCTCGACGGCGTAGCCCTGGGTGGCCTTGACCACCGGCGCCGCCACCGAGTACTTGAGCGACTCTTTCAGCTCACGCAGGCGCTTCTTGGCGTTGGCGTAGGCCTCGGGCTGTGCAGGGTCGGCGTAGACGATGAGGTAGAGCTTGCCCGAGAGGTTGTCGATGACGGCCAGTTCCTCACACTGCAACAGCAGGATGTCGGGGCAGCCCAGCGTGTCAGGCGGGCAACTGGCTTCGAGTTTTTTCTCGATGTAGCGCACCGCGTCGTAGCCGAAGTAACCTGCCAGGCCGCCGCAGAAGCGCGGCAAGCCAGGGCGCAGCGCCACCTTGAAACGCTTCTGGTAGGCGGCGATGAAGTCCAGCGGGTTGCCTTGGTTCGTTTCCACCACCTGCCCGTCACGCACCACCTCGGTTTTGGCGGCTGCGCCAAAACCGCTGGCACGCAGCAGCGTGCGCGCCGGCAGGCCGATGAAGCTGTAGCGGCCAAAACGCTCGCCGCCCACCACGGATTCGAGCAGGAAGCTGTGCTTGCCCCCGTCTTTGGAAAAGGCCAGCTTGAGGT
>DAIMZU010000410.1:0-3666 GCA_036733845.1 Ramlibacter sp. | reverse complement strand
ATCCTGCTGTCCCGCCTGGAATCCTGCCTCAGGCGTAGCCCTGCGGCGGCGCCGCGGGCGGGTCCTCGGCGTCGCGACGCCATGCCAGCGCCGCGGAGGCCATGTCCTTGAGCAGTTCGCGCGTCTCGTGCAGTTCGAGGCCGGCCAGAGGCCAGCTCGCCAGCAGCTGGATGCAGCCCTGCGTGTCGCGCACGAAAGCGGGCGCGTGCGCGCCCATCATGCGGAGATTCGCGTCCATCAGCGCCTCGAGCACCGACGCTTCGCGGGCGGGTGGAACCGCGCCGTACTCCACGCTCAGGGTGGCCCCGGCTTCGTCGCCCGGCAGCAGGGCGGGGGCGATGGCCACGTTGACCCCGTCGATGGACAGTTGCAGCACCGCGGGCCCGTCGCCGGCGCTGGCGCCGGGGCCCAGGTGCGGGGGGACAGGCCCGAGCCCCTGGCAAAGCCCGGCGCACAGGTCATGGAAGGTCGCGATCGGCATGGGGCATTGGAACGGACCGGCGAGGCCGGCACAAGCACACCGTCAGGCGGCGCACAGCCGTGGCACTCCGGCGTTCCCCGGATCGGCGAGTGCGGGTACAGTTGCCGGCGCCGCAACGTGCGACGCGCAATGGTCCTGCCGCGCGACGCCCGCTCAACGACCACGAAAGGAGATTCTCATGGGTGAATTCGTCAACCTGAAGTCCGCCGACGGCGCCGTCATTCCCGCCTATGTCGCCCGGCCCGCCGGCCGACCCAAGGCCGGCGTGGTCGTTCTCCAGGAGATCTTCGGCGTCAACTCGCACATCCGGTCGGTGGCCGACGGCTACGCGGCCGACGGATACCTCGCTGTCGCGCCCTCGACCTTCCACCGCGTCAAGCCGAAGGTGGAGCTCGGCTACGCCCCCGAGGACATGCAGGCGGGCTTCGCCCTCAAGACGGCCGTCGAGGCGCTGCCCTCTCCCGGTGTCATGCAGGACATCCAGGCCGCCATCGGCCACGCGACGCAGGCGGGCAAGGTGGGAATCGTCGGCTTCTGCTGGGGCGGGCTGCTCACCTGGCGCGCGGCCTGCACGCTCGACGGACTGTCCGCCGCCGTGCCCTATTACGGCGGCGGCATGACCACGCCGGACGAGGCCGCACGCGTGCCGCGCGTGCCGGTGCTGGCGCATTTCGGTGCCCGCGACCACTGGATTCCGGTGGACAGCGTCGAGGCCTTCAAGCGTGCGCACCCGGACCTCGAGGTGCACGTGTACGAGGCCGACCACGGATTCAACTGCGACCAGCGCGGCTCGCACGACGCCGCGGCCGCGCGGCTGGCGCGTGAGCGCACCATGGCCTTCTTCGAGCGCCACCTCGCCTGACCGGGTGGCCGCTCAGCGGGACCGCGACAGGTAGCGCTTCCGCCAGAAAAGCCCCCCGAGCACCATCGCCAGCAACGTCATCGCGCCTGCCGTCCACCAGAAGCCGGCCGCTTCATGGAGCAGCGGCATCTGCTCGAAGTTCATGCCGAAGATGCCGGTGATCAGGTTCAGCGGCAGGAAGATGGCCGTGAGCGCCGTGAGCGTGCGCATGATGTTGTTCGTGCGGTGGCTCTGCGCGGAGAAATGGATCTGCACCGCGGCCTCCGCGCCCTGCTCCATCCGGCGCACCTGCTGCACCACCCGGACGATGTGCTCGAGCACGTCGTTGCCCCGGGCCACCAGCGCATCGCGTTCGGCCGGCAGCAGCTGCGGCTGCGGCTGCTCGCGCAGGTTGTCCCGCCACTCCTGCATCGCATCGTGCTGCTCCTCGCACAGGTCCTCGAGCTGGTGGAGCTCGGTGCGCGCAAGCATCAGCGCCTTCCAGTCGGCAGCCTGGTTGCGCGGCTGCAGCAGGGTTTCCTGCCATTGCGACAGTTCGGTGGCCAGCCGCCGGCGCAGGTCGAGGTAGCCGTCCACGATGTCGTTGATCATGCGCAGCATCAGGTCGGCCGGGTTGCCCGGCAGCCGGCTGCGGGCGACGGTCAGCAATCCCTCGTTGTGAACCGCGTCCGCCGCATAGCGCTGGATGAATGCACGCGCCGTGAGGCAGCCTGGTGGATGCACCGTGACCAGCAGCCGGTCGAAGGCGGCGAATCCCACCGCCTCGGTGCGGATGCGCCGAAAGCTTCCCAGGGGCAGGTCCGCAGCGCGGCTCGCAGGCTGTTGCGCGTCGATTTCCGCGTCGGTGGCCAGCCGCCGGAAGACGATCAGGTCATAGACCGAGGTGTAGTCGTAGTGCGACGGATGGGCGGCGTTGCGCAGGTCCTTGAGGTGCAGGTCCAGCAGCGGTGAGCCGCCCAGGCGCCGCGCCGCGTCCTGCAGTTCGTCCAGGCGCGTGGCGAGCGCATCGCGTTCGAGGTAGATCCACACGAAACCGCGGGTGGGGGCCTGCGCTGGCACCGAGTCCAGGAAGCGCAGCGTGCCTTCGGTGAACTCGACGATGTTCATGCCGACTCAGGTGCTCAGCTTGCGGGCCGCATCGAGCGCGAAGTAGGTCAGCACGCCGTCGGCCCCCGCGCGCTTGAAAGCGACCAGGGCTTCCATCATCACCGCGTCATGGTCGAGCCATCCGTTGGCCGCGGCCGCCTTGAGCATCGCGTACTCACCGGACACCTGGTAGGCGAAGGTGGGCACCCGGAACTCGTCCTTCACGCGGCGCACGACGTCCAGGTAAGGCATGCCGGGCTTGACCATCACCATGTCGGCGCCCTCGGCGATGTCCATGGCGACCTCGCGCAGCGCTTCGTCGGTGTTGGCCGGGTCCATCTGGTAGACCTTCTTGTCGGCCTTGCCCAGGTTGGCCGCAGATCCCACCGCATCCCGGAAGGGGCCGTAGAAGGCGCTCGCGTACTTGGCGCTGTAGGCCATGATGCGGGTGTGGATGCGGCCGCCGGACTCGAGCGCGCTGCGGATCGCCCCGATGCGCCCGTCCATCATGTCGCTGGGCGCCACGATGTCCACCCCCGCCTGCGCCTGCACCAGCGCCTGGCGCGTGAGCACTTCCACCGTTTCGTCGTTCAGGATGTACCCGGTCTCGTCCAGCAGGCCGTCCTGGCCATGGCTGGTGAACGGGTCGAGCGCGACGTCCGTCATCACGCCCAGTTCCGGGAACCGTTGCTTGAGCGCACCGACCACCCGTGGCACCAGGCCCTCGGGGTTGAAGGCCTCGCGCCCGTCCGGCGTCTTGAGCGCGGGATCGATCACGGGGAACAGCGCCATGACCGGAATGCCCAGCGCCACGCATTCCTCCGCCACCGGCAGCAGGCGGTCCAGGCTCAGCCGCTCGACACCGGGCATGCTCGGCACCGGATCGCGCCGGCCCTGGCCATCCTGGACGAACACCGGGTAAATCAGGTCATGGGGCGTGAGGGTCGACTCGCGCACCAGGTTGCGGGTGAACGGGTCGCGGCGCAGCCGCCGGGGACGGCCTTGGGGATACGGGGCGTGGAGTGTCATGCGGAATTCTAGGAGCGCCGACGCCGGCAGTGCCGTGCAGCGCGCAGAGGCTGCGCCGCCCGGTCGGCCGGAGCCGGATGGAAAGGATTTTGACTCGACAGTCTTGTGTCAGCATTAAGCCTGCGATAAATTACCGACGGGCGGTTTGCCGCTCCCCGCTTTTCCTCCCTGAGCGGGCGCCTTGATGTGTGACAGCAAAAAGGCTTCC
>DAIMZU010000409.1:0-3669 GCA_036733845.1 Ramlibacter sp. | reverse complement strand
CAGCGCGCCGGTACCGTGACCGGCGGCTGCGCAGCGGGGGACGCGGACATCCGGGCCAGCTCGTCGTCGGAGATGATCTCGAAGATCCTCACGACGCGCTGGACGCCGCCCACGTTGCGGGTGATCTGCGTGGCGCGCTCGGCTTCACGCGCGGTGACCCGGCCCATCAGGTACACGGTGCCGCGCTCGGTCACCACCTTGAAGGCCGGCGCGGAAAGGTCGCGCGCGTCCACGAAGGCCGCGCGGACCTTGCCGGTGGTCAGCGTGTCGGCCGAGCGCTGGGTGAGCGTGCTGGGTGTGCCGACCGTCAGCTCGTTGACGATGCCGCGCACGTTGTCCACGCGCGAGACGATGCTCTCGACCGACTGGCGCACGGCCGTGTCCGGAACCTCGCCGGTCAGCAGCACCTGGCGGTTGTAGCTCGTGATGTTGACGTTCACCCGCCCGCCATGCGCTTCGCGCACGCGTGCGGCCGCGCGCAGTTCGATTCCTTCGTCCTCGAGCTGGGCGCCGGAGGTGCGGCGGTCCATGGCCACCAGGGCGGTCATGGCAGCGCCGCCCACCAACAGCGGCGCGCAGCCGGATACCGCGGTGGCGAGGGTCGTGGCGGCAAGGGCCGAGAGCAGCAGTCGTTTGTTCATGTCGGGGTTTCCTGGTCTCCGAGCAGCTGGGCGTCCACCCCGTCGCAGATGCAGTGAAGCGCGAGCAGGTGGACCTCCTGGATGCGGGCGGTGCGGTCGTGGGGCACGCAGATATGGACGTCGGTTTCGCGCAGGAGGTTCCCGATGCGGCCACCGCCGCGCCCGGTCAGGGCCACGACGGTCATCTCGCGTTCGTGCGCCGATTCGATGGCGGCTATCACGTTGGCCGAGTTCCCGCTCGTGGACAGGGCCAGCAGCACGTCGCCGGGGTGGCCCAGGCCCCGCACCTGCCGGGCGAACACCTGGCTGAAGTCGTAGTCGTTGGCGATGGCCGTGAGGATGGAGCTGTCGGTGGTCAGTGCGACGGCGGCCAGCTCGGGCCGCTCGCGCTCGAAGCGGCCGATGAACTCGGCCGCGAAATGCTGCGCGTCCGCGGCCGAGCCGCCGTTTCCGCAGGCCAGCACCTTGCCGCCACTGGTGACGCAGGCCAGCACCGCCTGCACGGCCGCCGCGATGGGCTTGGTGAGGCTCTGCGCCGCCTGGTACTTCAGGTCGGCGCTGTCGATGAAGTGCTGCTGGATCCGTTGTTCGACCATGGGCAGGGATGATACCTGCCCGTCCCGGCGCGGCCGGCACCCACCGCTTCTAGGCCGCGTCGAAGGCGGCGCGGAGCCACTGCAGCTGACCCCCGTCGATCGCGACCACGTCGAAGCGGCAGGGTGGGGGCGTGGGCAGCCCCAGCAGGAAATGGCGGGCCGCCCGGGTGACCCGGCGCTGCTTGGTCCAGCCGACGCTGGCCGCCGCGCCGCCCCAGGCAGCGTGGCTGCGCTGGCGCACCTCGACGAACACCAGCGTGCCGTCGCGGTCGCGCAGGATCAGGTCGACCTCGCTGCCGCCGCGTCCGGGAGTCCGATAATTGCGCACCACCAGCCGCAGGCCCGCGCGCTGCAGATGGGCCAGCGCCGCCACCTCGGCGGCATCGCCCGCCTGCCGTGTGGTGGCCCCCTGTTCCGGGAGTTTCTTTCTTGAGTGCATCCCTCTCCCTGGCCCTGAAGGCCGCCCGCGAAGCCGCGGGTTCGCAGCATTATCCCGGCGGGGCGCTGTACCTCGTCGCCACGCCGATCGGCAACCTGTCGGATCTGTCGCTGCGGGCGCTGCACGTGCTGGATCTGGTGGATGCGGTGGCGTGCGAGGACACCCGGCACACCCAGGCGCTGCTTCGCGCCTGCGGCATCGAAAAGCCGTCGTCGCGGCTGCTGGCGGTCCACCAGCACAACGAAGCCGAGGCGGCGGAACACGTCCTGCGCCGGCTGGGCGCCGGCGAACGGGTTGCCTATGCCAGCGACGCCGGAACACCCGCGGTCAGCGACCCCGGCGCACGCCTGGCCGCCGCCGTGCGCGACGCGGGACTGCGCGTGGTGCCGGTGCCGGGGCCGAGCAGCGTCACCGCGGTGCTCAGCGTCGCCGGCGTGGAGGGCGGCGAAGCCGGGTTCGTGTTCGCCGGATTCCTGCCGTCCAAGGCGGGCGAGCGCAGCGCCGCGGTCCAGGCGCTGTCGCAGGAGCCGCGTGCGGTGGTGCTGCTCGAGGCGCCACACCGCATCCTGGACCTGGCACAGGCGCTCGGGGCCCTGGGTGAGCGCAAGCTGACCATCGGGCGCGAACTCACCAAGCAGTTCGAGCAGGTCCACACCCTGGCTTGCGCCGCGATGGCCGAATGGCTCCAGGCCGATCCGCAGCGAAGCCGCGGCGAGTTCGCCCTCGTGCTGCACCCCTGCCCGACCGCCCGGCCGCCCGACACCGGCCACGCGCTGCTCGCCCTGCTATTGGAGGAGCTGCCCCTCAAGACCGCCGTGCGCATCGCCGCCCAGGCCAGCGGCGCGCCACGCAACGCCCTGTACGAAGCGGCGCTGGCGATTCGTTCCGGGAGTGGGGAAGGTCTCTGATCGGCAGAGTGATCGGGACTGACGCTAGAGAAGAACGCAAAGGGCGCAAAGGGGGCGCGAAGGGCGCAAAGAATCAGTCGGTGGGAGTCTCGAACCACCGTCGTCGCAGTAGCGGTGAAGCACCGGTGCGCCACTCTTTCTTGCGTCCTTTGCGTCCCCTTTGCGTCCCCTTTGCGCCCTCTGCGTTCCGGCTGCCCGCTCCCGCACCTACTGAAAAGCCACCTCGTCGAAAGACCGCAGTTTCCGGCTGTGCAGGCGCTGGCTGCCGCCCTCGCGCAGGATCTCGATGGCGCGCATGCCGATGCGCAGGTGCTGGTCGACGCGTTCGCGGTAGAACTGGTTGGCCATGCCAGGCAGCTTGATCTCGCCGTGCAGGGGCTTGTCGCTCACGCACAGCAGGGTGCCGTAGGGAACGCGGAACCGGAATCCGTTGGCGGCGATCGTGGCGCTCTCCATGTCGAGCGCGACGGCGCGGCTCTGGCTGAAGCGCTGCTGCGCGCGATTTCCGGACAGCAGCTCCCAGTTGCGGTTGTCGGTGCTGGCAACGGTGCCTGTGCGCATGATGCGCTTGAGGTCCGCACCCTGGCACTGCGTCACGTCGGCCACGGCCCGCTCCAGTGCAAGCTGGATCTCCGCGAGGGCCGGGATCGGCACCCACAGTGGAAGGTCCTCGTCGAGGACGTGGTCCTCGCGCACGTACGCATGCGCCAGGACGTAGTCGCCGAGCTGCTGGCTGTTGCGAAGGCCCGCGCAGTGACCCAGCATCATCCAGCAGTGCGGGCGCAGCACCGCGATGTGGTCGGTGATCGTCTTGGCATTGGCGGGTCCGACACCGATGTTCACCATGGTGATGCCGCCGTGGCCTTCGCGGGTGAGGTGGTAGGCCGGCATCTGGGGCAGGCGCGCGGGGGCAACGCCGCTTGCCGGACCCCGCAGCGTGCTGCCCGGGCGCGAGGTGACCACATTGCCGGGTTCGACGAATGCGGTGTACTCGCTGTCCGGGTCGGCCACGGCCTCATGCCCCAGCCGGACGAACTCGTCGATGTAGAACTGGTAGTTGGTGAACAGCACGAAGTTCTGGAACC
>DAIMZU010000408.1:0-3683 GCA_036733845.1 Ramlibacter sp. | reverse complement strand
CAGTGCAAGTTCTGCCTGTCGCGCAAGACCAACTTGTGCCAGCTGATCCGTGGCACGCAGGGCAAGGGCCTGATGCCCGACGGCAGCAGCCGTTTCAGCCTGGACGGCCAGCCCATCCTGCACTACATGGGCACCAGCACCTTCAGCAACTACACCGTGGCGCCGGAGATCGCGCTGGCGAAGATCCGGCCGGACGCCCCCTTCGACAAGGTCTGCTACATCGGCTGCGGCGTGACCACCGGCATCGGCGCCGTGATCTTCACCGCCAAGGTCGAGGCGGGTGCGACGGTGGCCGTGTTCGGACTGGGCGGCATCGGCCTCAACGTGATCCAGGGCGCCCGCATGGTGGGCGCGGACAAGATCATCGGCATCGACATCAACCCGGCACGCGAGGCCATGGCGCGCCGTTTCGGGATGACGCATTTCATCAACCCCCGCGAGGTGCCCAACGTGGTCGATGCGGTGGTGCAGCTCACCGACGGCGGCGCCGACTACAGCTTCGAGTGCATCGGCAACACCCAGGTCATGCGCCAGGCCCTGGAGTGCACGCACAAGGGCTGGGGCCAGAGCATCATCATCGGCGTGGCGGAAGCGGGCGCCGAGATCAGCACGCGGCCCTTCCAGCTCGTGACCGGCCGACAGTGGAAGGGATCGGCCTTCGGAGGCGCCCGCGGCCGCACCGACGTGCCCCGCATCGTCGACTGGTACATGGACCGCAAGATCAACATCGACGACCTCATCACGCACACGCTTCCGCTCGATCGGATCAATGAAGGCTTCGACCTGATGAAGCGCGGCGAGTCGATCCGCGCGGTGGTGGTCTACTGATGGCCGGCGCCCCCGAGATCCTGGCCGAGCACGCGTGCTTCGGCGGCGTGGTCCGCTTCTGCCGCGCCGACTCCCCGGCCATCGGCCTGCCCATGCGCTTCGCCGTCTTCCTGCCCCCCCAGGCCCTCGCCGGTGCGCGGGTTCCGGCACTGTTCTACCTGGCGGGCCTGACCTGCACCGAGGAAACCTTCATGGCCAAGGCGGGCGCGCAGCGCGTTGCCGCCGAGCTCGGGCTCGCGCTGGTGGCGCCGGACACCAGCCCGCGCGGCGCCGGACTGCCCTGCGAGGCCGAGCACTGGGACTTCGGCGTGGGGGCGGGCTTCTACCTGGATGCCACGGAGTCGCCGTGGTCGGCGCACTGGCGGATGGAAAGCCACGTCTGCGCGGAGCTGCCGGACATCGTCGCGGGCGCGTTCCCCATCGACCTGCAGCGCATGGGCATCTTCGGGCACTCGATGGGCGGCCACGGCGCGCTGACGCTCGCACAGCGCCGCCCCGGCCTTTTCCGCACGCTGTCGGCTTTCGCGCCGATCTGCGCCCCCATGGAGGTGCCATGGGGCCAGAAAGCTTTCGGCGGGTACCTGGGGGCAGACAAGGAGGCCTGGGCCGCCCACGACGCCAGTGCGCTGATGGCCCGCCAGGCCGCTGCACCGTTCCCGCGCGGCATCCTGGTGGACCAGGGCGAAGCCGATGGGTTCCTCGCCGAGCAGCTGCATCCGCACCGCTTCGAGGCCGCCTGCCGCGCCGCCGGGCAGCCGCTGACACTGAGGCGGCACGCCGGCTACGACCACGGCTACTACTTCATCCAGAGCTTCATGGAGGACCATCTGCGCTTCCACGCGCAGGGCCTGGCCTGAGGCCTACAGCGGCAGCTCGGTGTAGAACCGTCCGCCGTGGAACAGCAGCGGCTGCGCGCCCGGCCGCCAGGTGCAGCGCTCGACCTCGCCGACGAAGATCACATGGTCGCCTTCGTCATAGCGGCTGCGGTTGAAGCACTCGAAGGTCGCGGCCGCACCGCCGATCAGCGGAACGCCGCCGACGCCCGGCACCGATTCGACGCCGCTCCAGCGGTCGGCACCCTTGGCTGCGAAGCGCTCGGCCAGGGATTTCTGGTCCGCCGCGAGGACGTTGATCGCGTAGTGCGAGCCGGTGCGGAATGTCGCGAGCGAGGCCGCGGCCTGCGAGAGGCTCCAGAGCACCAGCGGGGGGTCGAGCGAGACCGAGTTGAAGGAGTTCGCGGTCAGGCCGATCGGCAGGCCTTCGGCTGTGCGGGTCGTCACGATGGTCACGCCGGTGGCGAACATCCCCAGCGCGGCGCGGAATTCGCGCGGCGAAAAAGCCGGTGCGTGGGCCCGTCGGGGCGGGGTCATGGTGCCATCCGTTGCATCGAGGTCCTGGAGTGGGATTTTGAAGTAGTATGGCCTGACGCAGGGTGGCCCTTTGGAGCCAGTGCCAGCAAAGTGCCATCCGGCCGCCGCGCCCGCGCGGCCTTTCTCTTCCATGCCGCTGCCGTTTTCAACCGGATGACGAACACCGCAGAACTCCCATCCGACATGGCCTTGCGCTTCGGCAGCGGCCGGGCCGTGCCCCGCATCGAGGACGAGGCCCTGCTCGCGGGCCGGGGCCGGTTCACCGATGATGTCCCCCTGCCTGGCGCGCTGCGGGCCTTCTTCGTTCGCTCGCCCCATCCGCACGCGCGCATCCTCTCGGTCGATGCCGACGCGGCCCGCTCGATGCCAGGCGTGCGCCTGGTGCTCACGGGCGCGGACCTGGTCGAAGCAGGCGTCAAACCCCTGCCTCTGAACGTCAATTTCAAGCGCGCTGGCGGCGTGCCTGGGGCGTCGCCGCAGCGGCACGCCCTGGCGCCCGAACGCGTGCACTTCGTCGGCGAGGCTGTGGCGGTCGTCGTGGCCGACACCCTGGAGCAGGCCCGCGATGCCGCCGAGGCGGTGTCCGTCGACTACGAAGACCTGCCTGCCGTTTGCGATGCGCTCGCGGCTACCGAACCCGGTGCGCCGACGCTGTGTCCTGCCGCGCCCGACAACGTCGCCGCCGAGACGCGCTACGGTGATGCCGCGGCTTGCGAGGCCGCTTTTTCCCGCGCGGCGCATGCAGTCTCGCTCGACCTGGTCAACCAGCGCATCGCCGCACTCGCACTGGAGCCGCGCACCGTCGCGGCCTGGGTCGCCGACGACGGCCGGCTGACCCTGCAGATGAGCACCCAGATGCCATCGGGCGTGCGCAACACCCTCGGCGACGTGCTGGGGCTGCCGCGCGCCCAGGTGAGAGTCACGGTCGGTGACGTGGGCGGCGGCTTCGGCATGAAAACCGGTGCCTACCCCGAGGACGTCGCGGTGGCGCACTGCGCCCGCACGCTCGGCCTGCCGGTCAAGTGGGTGGCCGACCGCAGCGAGGAGTTCCTGTCGTCGCACCACGGGCGGGACCTTCGCACGAAGGCCGAGATGGCCCTGGACGCGCAGGGCCGCGTGCTGGCGTTGCGCCTGCGTTCGGTGGGCAACCTGGGTGCCTATGCCACCGGCACCGGCACCACGATCCAGCTCATGATCGGCCCCTGGGTGCAGACCAGCGTCTACGACATCCCCTGCATCGACTTCCATTTCCGATCGGTCCTCACGCACACCGCACCGACGGGTGCGTATCGCGGCGCCGGCCGGCCCGAGGCGATCTACATCATCGAGCGGCTGATGGACGAAGCCGCGCGCGCCTGCGGCATCGACCGCGTCGAGCTGCGGCGGCGCAACTTCGTGCGACCCGAACAGATGCCCTACCGCAATGCCATGGGCCAGACCTACGACAGCGGCCGCTTCGAGCTTGTGATGGACCAGGGGCTGGCG
>DAIMZU010000407.1:0-3690 GCA_036733845.1 Ramlibacter sp. | reverse complement strand
TGCCCGACGCCACCCGGCAGCTCTGGAAGGAGGCCAGCGGCATCGAGATGCTCGACGGCATCGGCGCCACGGAAATGTTCCACATCTTCATCTCGAGCGCGCCCGATGATGTGCGTCGCGGGGCCATCGGCCGGGTGGTGCCCGGCTATACCGCGCGCGTGGTGGACGACAAGGGCCAGGAAGTGCCGCGCGGCACGTTGGGCCGCCTGGCCGTAGTCGGCCCGACCGGCTGCCGCTACCTCGACGACGAGCGGCAGTCGCAGTACGTGCGCGATGGGTGGAACCACCCGGGGGACGCCTTCGTGCAGGACGCAGACGGCTACTTCTTCTACCAGGCGCGGGCCGACGACATGATCATCACGTCGGGCTACAACGTGGCGGGCCCGGAGGTCGAGGATGTGCTGCTGCGGCACCCGGCGGTGGCCGAGTGCGGCGTGATCGGCAAACCGGACGACGAGCGCGGCATGATCGTCAAGGCCTTCTGCGTGCTGCGTCCGGGCCACGTCGGCGACGAGGCGCTGGTGCGGGCGCTGCAGGATCACGTCAAGGCCACCATCGCCCCGTACAAGTACCCGCGGGAAATCGAGTTCCTGCCGGCGCTGCCCCGCACCGAGACCGGCAAGCTCCAGCGCTTCCGCCTGCGCCAGGGCTGATCGCTCGCGCCCGGCCGTTGCCGGGCGCGGCATGCCCATAATCCCCCCCATGCCCGCCTATTCTTTCGAAGCCCTGGACGCCCAGGGCGCGACGCGCAAGGGCGTGATGGAGGCCGACACGGCCAAGGCCGCACGCGGATTGCTGCGTGCGCAGTCGCTCATCCCGCTGCAGGTCAGCCCGGTGGCCGCCGGGGGGTCCTCCGTGGACGACGGCGGCCTGGGCGCGCGCTGGCTGTCACGGCCCGTGTTCAGCGCCACCGCGCTCACGGTGTGGACCCGCCAGCTGGCCGGCCTGGTCGGCTCGGGCCTGACCATCGAACGCGCCCTCACGGCGCTCGCCGAGGAGGCCGAGGACGAACGCCAGCGCGGCCTGGTGGCGGCGCTGCGCGCCGAAGTCAATGCCGGATCGAGCTTCGGCAAGGCGCTCGGCCAGTTCCCGCGCGAGTTCTCGGACGTGTACGTGGCGGTGGTGGCGGCCGGCGAGCAGAGCGGCCAGCTCGGCATGGTCCTCGAGAGCCTCGCCGACGACCAGGAGGAGCGCCAGGCCTTGAAGGCCCGGCTGGTCGGGGCTGCCCTGTACCCGGCCATCGTGACCCTGGTCGCCATCGTGATCGTGATCTTCCTCGTCACCTACGTGGTGCCGCAGGTGGCCAACGTCTTCGCGGGCACCAAGCAGGGCCTGCCCTTCCTCACCTCGGCCATGCTGGCCCTGAGCGCCTTCGTTCGTGAGTGGGGCTGGCTGATCCTGGGGCTGCTGGTGGTGGCCTTTGTCGCGCTGCGTCTGGCGCTGCGCAACGAGGATTTCCGCGAGCGCTTCGATGCGGCCTGGCTGCGGCTGCCGCTGGTCGGGCGCCTGGCACGCGGCTACAACGCCGCACGCTTTGCCAGCACCCTGGCCATGCTGGCGGGCGCGGGCGTTCCCATCCTCAAGGCGCTGCAGGCCGCTGCGCAGACGCTGAGCAACCGGTCCATGCGCGCCGACGCGCTCGATGCGTTGGTCCTGGTGCGCGAAGGCGCGCCGCTGGCGTCGGCACTCGCCCAGAAGAAGCGCTTTCCCGGGCTGCTCGGCATGTTCGCCCGCCTGGGCGAACAGACCGGCCAGCTGCCCCTCATGCTGCAGCGTGCGGCACGCCAGCTCTCCACCGAGGTGCAGCGGCGGGCGATGCAGATGGCGACCATCCTCGAGCCGCTGCTGATCGTCGCCATGGGGCTGGTGGTGATGCTGATCGTGCTGGCGGTGCTGATGCCGATCATCCAGCTCAACACCTGGGTACGCTGATGGCCGTGACGCTCGCCGACAAGCTCGTGGTCGCGATCTCCTCGCGTGCGCTGTTCAACTTCGAGGAGGAGAACCGGATCTTCGAGAGCGGCGACCCCGGCGAGTACATGGCGATGCAGCTTCAGCGACTGGAACTGCCGGCACGCCCGGGCATCGCCTTCTCTCTCGTGCGCAAGCTGCTGGCCTTCAACGAGCCCGGCGCCCAGCGCGTCGAGGTGGTGATCCTCTCGCGCAATGATCCGGTTTCGGGCATGCGCATCTTCCGCTCCGGCCATGCCAACGACATCCGCCTCGAGCGCGGCGTGTTCACCCAGGGCCGCCCGCCCTTCCGCTACCTGCGTCCGCTGGGCGCGCACCTGTTCCTGTCGGCCAACGCCCAGGACGTGCGCGAGGCGCTCAATGCGGGCTTCCCTGCGGCGCGCGTGCTGACCGAATCCGCGCTGGCGGGCAACAACTACCCCGACGAGGTGCGCATCGCCTTCGACGGAGACGCGGTGCTCTTCTCGGACGAGGCCGAGCAGGTGTTCCAGGCGCAGGGCCTCGATGCCTTCCAGCAGCACGAGGTGGCCAAGGCCACCCTGCCCTTGCCGGAAGGCCCGTTCAAGCCGCTCCTGACCGCGTTGCACCGCCTGCAGCAGGCCGGCACCGCTCGCATGCGCATCCGCACCGCCCTGGTCACCGCCCGCAGCGCGCCGGCGCACGAGCGCGCCATCCGCACACTCATGGCCTGGGACATCCAGGTCGACGAGGCGATGTTCCTGGGCGGCCTGGCCAAGGGCGAGTTCCTGCGCGAGTTCGAACCCGATTTCTTCTTCGACGACCAGACCGGGCACGTGCTGCACGCGTCCCGGCACGTTCCGGCCGGGCATGTGGCCGCGGGGATCTCCAACGCGTCCTGAACGGCTCAGGCGAGCCCGAGCTCCCGATCCGTGGCCGCATGGCCCCACTTGTCCCGCGGCGGCCATGGCCGTGTGCGCCAGTGCGGCTCGAAGGCGAAGGACGAATGCTGCCGCCCCGGCAGCAGTGCGCCGTTGCCCGCGCCCTTGGCGTAGTCGTAGTAGCTCTTGACGATTTCCTCGCGGCTGACCTGCTGCGCGTGCGGATGCGCCAGGCAGGCCTCGCGCCAGGCGCGCACGCGCTCGAAGCGGCCGTCGGCGGGAAGCTCGAAATCCTCGTAGTAGTCCAGGAACCAGAAGCGCATGAACATGGGCGTGAACACCGCCTCGGCCCATCCGAAGTCCTCGAACAGCCAGGTGCGGCCGGGCGCGTGCTCGCGCAGGAACGCGTCGAGCCGCGCGTACTGCGCCAGCATGCGCTCACGCGCGGCGTCGCGCTGGCCCGGGTCCTGGTTCATGACCATCTTGTAGCCCGCGCCGACGAAGTCGCCTTCCATGGCGGTCATCATGCTTTCAACCGCGCGCCGGAACGGATCGCGCTGCGCCAGCGGCGGACCGGGCAGGCGCTCGTCGAGGTAGCGCATGATGACCAGGCTTTCCTTGAGGATGCGGCCGTCCTCCAGTTCGAGCACGGGCAGTGCGGTACTGCCATGGGTCTTGGCCAGCAGCGCCGGATCACGCGGCCGCGTGATGTCCACCACCGCGAACTTCACGTGCGCCTGCGCGCCCTTGCGGGCCAGCAGGATCTCGACCCGCTGCGAAAACGGGCACACCGGGATGTGGTGGACTGTGAACACGGCATCCTGCATGGCTCGGGGTCCTCTGCGAATAATCGGCCCATCATAGAAGCAGCGGGATACCC
>DAIMZU010000406.1:0-3691 GCA_036733845.1 Ramlibacter sp. | reverse complement strand
TAGGTCCTGACGCCAGCAATGGTGTGGGGGTTCGAGTCCCCCCCCGCGCACCACCAGTCCAAGCGGACGCGAATCGGCAAGGCCTGCCCCTACCCGGCATTTTCCAACACGCCCTGGTCGTCGTGATCGGCCTCTACCCAATCAGGATCAAAGGTCGCCCTTGGAGCTGGAGTGGGGAAGTGCTCCGCGTGAGTCGCACTACGCCGCGAGCCAGCGGGCCACCAGAGGCAGCAGCAGCGTCTGCAGCGGGACCTGCAAGCCCATGGCGATACCCGCGTAGGCGCCGGCATCCGGGTGGACCTGCAGCGCGCGTGCCGCGCCGATCCCGTGCGAGGCCGTGCCCAGCGCGAACCCACGGGCCATCCAGCCGCGCGCCGTGGTGCCGATGCCCGCCGCATCGAACAGGTACTTGCCGCTCACGGCTCCGACGAGCCCGGTGAGTACGGCGAAGACAGCCGCAAGCGCCGGGATCCCGCCGATTTTCTCGGCGATGCCCATGGACACCGGGGCAGTTGCCGATTTGGGGGCGAGCGACAGCAGCACCTCGTTCGGCAGCCCCAGCGCCCAACCCAAAGCCACGGCCGACACGCTGGCCGCGGCGCCCCCGGCGAGGGCAGCCGCCAGCAGCGGCAGGCCCTGGCGGCGCAGCGCGCTCCGGCGTTGCCAGAGGGGCCACGCCAGCGCGACCACGGCAGGTCCCAGCAAGAAATGGATGAACTGAGCGCCGGCGAAGTACACCGGATACTGCACGCCCGTCAGCAGCAGCGCACCCGCGAGGAACAACACCGACCACAGCACGGGATTCGCCCATGGTGCCTGCCCCAGACGGCGATAGAGATCCAGCGCGACGACATACACGACCAGCGTGGCTGTCAGCCCGAACAGCGGGGTCGCCGAAAGATAGACCCACAAGTCGACGAAGTCAGGCATCCTCGCTCGCCTTCGGCGCTAGCCGGTGCAGGACCGCTGCCGTCACCAGCAGGCCGGCCCAGGTCGACAGCACGATTACCACAGCCAGCCGCAGCCCGTGGACCGAGAGCAATGGCAGGTACGCCATGACGCCGACTGCAACCGGCACGAACAGAAGTGACAGGTGCGCGAGGAGGAACTCGGCGGCGAGGGCCACGGATTGCCGCACGGGCGCCCATCGCAGGCCCACCAGCAGCAGGACCAGGCCCAGCACCGGCCCGGGCAGCGGCAGCGCCAACGCCCGCGACAAGAGCTCGCCGAGCGTCTGGAAGGCAAGCAGCCACGCCATGCCCCCCAGGCCGCGTGCGCCGCCTCCGGGCGCCTGCTGCGGCTTGGGGTCTTCAGCCATGGGAGATGAAGGAAGCTGCGGCCGCACCGATGCGGCAAACATGTGGGGCGAGGTGCATTCGTGTGTCCGATAAGGCTGCTGCGTCATCATAGGCGTCGCTTCAGGCCGCGAAGCTGAAGACACGATCGCCCGCTGCTCTCGTTCACGGCCCCCGTCCCGGCCGTTTGCCTGGAGATCGTCAGCGGAGGTTAGAGCGGACAGGAATTCGCCAGGTCGGCCCCCTCGCGCGGGATCAGCTTGTTCGGCGGCGGCTGCCGCTGCCCCTTGCTCTCGACCCACTGCTCCAGCGCAATGAAGGCGGCGCGGTAGCAGGGGCTGATGGGGCGCAGCTTGTCTGGGAATACGTCGTACAACTGGTCGACGTGGTTGCCGGCTTCCACCACGTAGTAGCGGTGCCATTGGCCGCGGCCCGCCTTCTTCACCATCTGGGCATAGGGGTCGGAGTTGGTTGCGATGGGGAGCAGGGCGTCGAGCGTGCCGTGCAGGGTGATCATCGGCTTGCCGATGCGCCCGCTCAGGGCGATCTTCGAGACGGCGTCCTTCACTTCCTGCGGCCTGCTCGCGTAGTCGTAGTCGGCGTCGCAGTACGGCACGCCGGAGGCACAGAACGGAATGCCAGCGTTCAGTGCCCCGTCGTAGGTCGGGTCCATTTCTTCGCGGTAGGTGCGCTGCGTGAGGTCCCAGTAGACGCCGTAGTGGTGGTCCCAGAGGAATTCCGAACCCGGCGCGAAGCCAGCCGCGAGGATGGCTTCGTGCGCTCCGCTGTCTCCGGCCTTGTATGCGGGGTAGTTCCTGAGCGCCGTCGGCAGGTAGGTGAAGAGGTTGGGCCCTTCCGGCCGCCACAGCACGCCTTCCCAATCCACGCCGCCGTCGTAGAGCTCGGGGTGGTTCTCCAGCGCGTACCGGGTGAGGTAGCCGCCATTCGACAGCCCGGTCATGTAGGTGTACGCAGGCGCTTTTCCGTAGCGCTGGCGCACAACGTCCTTCGCCGCCAGGGTCAGCTCCGTGACGCGCCGGTGCCACTCCGCGATCGCGTCGCCGGGCGCCACGCCGTCGTTCTGGAAACTGGTGCCGGTGTTGCCCTTGTCGGTCGAGGCGTAGGCGTAGCCGCGCGCGACGAACCAGTCCGAAAGAAGGAAGTCGTTGGCGTATTGCCGCCGCACGCCTGGCGCGCCGGTGATCACGAGCTTGCCGTTCCACTGGTCGGGAAGCCGGATGACGAACTGCGCGTCGTGGAACCAGCCGTAGTAGCCATTGCTCGTGCTCGTGTCCGGAAAGTAGCCGTCGATCTGGATGCCGGGAACGGCTCCGGCGGGATTGCGGGTCTGCTGCGAGTGCAGTGCGCCCCAGTCACTCGCATCGGTGCGGTTCATGGCGATGAGGTAGCGGGTGCTCAGATCGGCCAGGCAGATCGCGTCCTGTTTCTCGGCCCCGGGGACGGTGATCGTGCCCATGTTCGTGCAGGTGCCGCCGAGCGGTGGAAGCTGGGCGTGAGCGGCGCCCAGGCTGGCGCTCAGCAGGAAGATGGCAGCGAGTAGCCTTTTCATAGGTGTCGTCCTTCGTTCTTCAGGCAGCCGGAACTTGGCTGATTTCGCTTGTAGACGAGCAGAAATGGAGGGGCTTGCCGGACGAAAGCTGAAAATGGCGGTCCGCTGCGCCGTCGTTCGAGGGGAAATGCAGCGCGCAGCAGCGTCGGAGCTTGGGCTGACTGGCTGTCGGGCTTTCTCATCCGATCAGTTGAGTCCCCGTCGGCTTTCCGGCTCAGGGTTGATCCGGAGGCTTGCGTGTCGGCGCTGGACTATCGTGGGGGCCGTTTCCAGGAGAACTCCATGCGCATCCTGCTCGCAGTCCTTGGCCTCGCCTTCAGTGGCGCCGCCCTGGCCCACAACTGCCCCAACGAGATGAAGGCGGTCGATGCCAAGCTGGCCACCAAGCCGCAGCTGTCCAAGGAGAATGCCGACAAGGTTGCCAAGCTCCGCGCCGACGGAGAAGCCCATCACAAGGCGGGAAGGCACGCCGAGTCCATGGCGGCCCTGGGCGAAGCCAAGAAGCTGCTCGGCCTGTAGAACGCGACTGCCACCGCACGATCAACGCCGCATCACCCCCACCGGCAGGCGCATTGAAATTTCCCGCGCCGCTGCCAGCAGCGGCTCGAGCATGCCCTCCTGCATCTGGCGAACGGGCGTGCGGTTGGCCTGTCCGCTGATGTTGATGGCGGCCACCGTGCGGCCGTTCCGGTCCACGACCGGCGCGGCCAGCGACACCAGTCCCTCCTCGAGTTCCTGGTTCACCAGGCACCATCCCTGCCGCCGCGCCTGACGGACCCGCGCGAGCACGGCGGCGGGATCGGTAAGGGTGTGGCGGGTCAGGGGG
>DAIMZU010000405.1:0-3692 GCA_036733845.1 Ramlibacter sp. | reverse complement strand
CCGCTGCACCAGGTGGCGTTCCGGCCCGGAGACTGGCTGGTCTTCGGCAGCGAGTCGCGGGGGCTCGACCCCGCCCTGCGCGAGACTTTCCCGCCGGCGCAGCGCCTGCGCCTGCCCATGCGGGCGGGCCAGCGCAGCCTCAACCTGTCGAATGCCGTGGCGGTGGCCGTGTTCGAGGCCTGGCGGCAGAACGGCTTCGGCGGCGGCGCCTAGCGCGGCCCCCTACTGCAGGGGCAGGACCAGGTCGAGCAACGCATCACCATCTTCGGACGCGGTCACCGCGAACCCGAGGTCCCGTGCCAGCCGGGCCATCTGCACGTTCTCGAGCCGGCACTGGCCACGCAGTTCGCGCGTGCCGCGCGAGCGCAGGTGCGCGATGAGGCGGGTCAGCAGCGCGCGCCCGAGTCCGCGGCCCTGCCAGTCACCGGCCACCATCAGGCCGAACTCGGCCACGCGGTTGTCCGGATCGCAGGCGCCGCGCACCTCGCCCAGCACGCGCCCGGCGTCCGCACCGGAGTCGGGCGCGACCACGACGAAGGTCATTTCACGGTCGTAGTCGATCTGGCTGAAACGGGCAAGTTCGGAGCGCGGGACCTCGCGCCGTGCCATGAAGAAGCGCAGCCTCAGGTCGCGCGCCGAGGCGCCGGCGTAAAAAGCCTGCAGGCGCTCGCCGTCCTCCGGTCGGATCGGCCGCATCAGCAGGCGCTCGCCGCCGACCGGGAGATCGGACTCCAGCGACTCGGGATAGGGAAGGATCGCCAGCGGCGCCGGGTTCGCCCCAGGCAGGTGCAGGCGAATGCGCCCGTCGACGGCGAGCACGCCCTGCGCATCCACCAGCAGGGGGTTGATGTCGAGTTCGGCCAGTTCGGGGAAATCGCAGGCGAGCCGGGACACCTTCAGCAGGGTGTCGACCACCGCCGCGCGGTCGGCGGCCGGACGGTTGCGCCAGGCGGCCAGCACCGGGCCGAGGCGCGCCTGCGTGAGCAGGTCTTCGGCCAGCAGCGCATTGAGCGGCGGCAGGCCGATGGCATGCTGGCGGCGAAGTTCGACGTCGACGCCGCCTGCGCCACACAGCAGCACCGGGCCGAAGACCGGATCGGGTGCCAGCCCGACGATCAGCTCGCGGGCCTGGTTGCGCGATGCCATGGCCTGCACGGTGAAGCCCTGGATTTCAGCCTGGGGATAGGCCGCGAGGACGCGCTCGCGCATCCGGGCGGCTTCCCGGCGGACGGCCTCGTGCGAATCCAGCCCCAGGACCACGCCGCCGACATCGGACTTGTGCAGCACCTGCGGCGATCGGATCTTCAGCGCCACCGGAAAGCCGATCGCCTGGGCCACGTCGACCGCATCCTGCACGTCGCGCGCGGCGCGCGTGGGCACCACCGGGATGCCGTACGCATCGAGCACGCGGGCCGCCTGCACGGCGTCGAGCCAGGACGCGCCCGCAGACCGTGCCTCGTCGAAGACGGCCTTGACCTGCGCCCGGTCCACTGGCGCAGCGCTAGCCGCCGCCGGGCAAAGCTGCTGGAGGAAGGCCTGGGCGCGGGCGTGCTCCACCTGCTGCAGCCAGGCGGCAGTCGCCCGCTCCGGGGTGTCGTGGCAGGGGATGCCGGCCAGGGCGAACAGTGCCCGCGCCGGCTCGACCGCCTGCCCGCCGAGCCAGCAGGCCAGCACCGGCTTGCGGCGCTGCTGCAGCAGGGGGGCCGTTCGCGCGGCGATCTCCGGGGCGGGCACCAGCGCGGTCGGCGCATGAATGAAGAGCACCCCGTCGGCCTCGGGGGCGTCGAGCAGCGCCTGCAAGGCGGCCTCGTAGCGCTCGGCTGGCGCGTCGCCGATGATGTCCACCGGATTGGCCCTGGACCAGGTCGCCGGCAGGCAGGCATCGAGCGCGGCGATCGTGCCCGGCGACAACTCGGCGAGCGTGCCGCCCGCAAGCACCAGGGCATCGGTGGCCAGCACGCCGGCACCGCCGCCATTGGTGACGATGGCCAGGCGTTCGCCGGACATCGGCCGCCGGCGAGCGAGGGTTTCGGTGGCGTCGAACAAGGCCTCGAGCGTGTCCACGCGCAGCATGCCCGCTCGACGCACCGCGGCGTCGAACACCGCGTCGGAACCCGCCAGCGCGCCGGTGTGCGATGCCGCCGCCTTGGCCGCCGCCGGCACCCGGCCCGACTTGACGACGATCACCGGCTTGTTCCGCGCAGCCGCGCGTGCCGCGGACATGAACTTGCGCGCATGCTTGACCGATTCGACGTACATCAGGATCGACTGGGTGCCTGCGTCGCAGGCCAGCCAGTCGAGCACGTCGCCGAAGTCCACGTCGGCGCTGTCGCCCATCGAAATGAAGTGCGAAAAGCCGATATTGCGTGGCGCGGCCCAGTCGAGCAATGCGGTGGCCAGTGCACCGGACTGGCTGACGAACGCAATCGAGCCGGCCTTGGCCTGTGCCGGGGCGAAGCTGGCATTGAGCCCCAGACCGGGCACCAGGAGGCCGATGCAGTTGGGGCCGAGGATGCGCAGAAGGTGCGGCCGCGCCGCGTCGAGCATGGCCTGCTCCAGCGACGAGCCGCCATCACGCACCGGCTGCTTGAGGCCGGCACTCAGGACGACCGCTGCGCGCGTGCCCCGCTCACCCAGTTGCGCCACCAGTGCGGGCACCGTGGCGGCCGGGGTGCAGATGATCGCGAGGTCGGGAACCCCCGGCAGGCGGGACACGTCCGGATAGGCATCCATCCCGCCCACCTCGCGGTGCCTGGCATTCACCGGCCACACCGGTCCGGCAAACCCGCCTTGCAGCACGTTGCGCAGCACCACGGAGCCCACGCTGCCCGGACGATCGGAGGCCCCGATGACGGCGACGCTGCGCGGCTGGAACAACTGGTCGAGGTGGCGGATGGTCATGCGGCCGGTCGGAACGAGTGAAGCTGGCCGCAGTCTATGCGCGGCGCCGCCGCCGGGCTTGCGATCGGTCAAGTGCGCCCGCAGGCGCGTCGTGTCAGTCGACCATCCGGAGATGGACTGCTTCATTGACGGCTGCGGCTTGGCCTCGGGTCGGCTGCTGGCTTGCCAGCGGCTCGGCCCATTGCCCCCCGGATTGCGGACCGGTGGATGGCAGCGGATCCTGCGGCTGCTCCTGCGCAGAGGATGCGGCGCTCTCTGTCGTCGGCGCCGTCGGCCGGGACACAGGCTCGCCCATCGCCAGGCCATCGACCAGCCGGCCCGCCAGGAAGCGCTGGTAGTCCGTTCGCGTGCTGGCATCGGCCCCCAGGGCCAGGCTCACCGGGGTGAGGGCGTCCCGGATACCATCGCGCAGGGCTGGCAGCCAGGCCGCCCGCGCATCGGGCCAGGCACTGGCCACCCCGTTGCGCAGTCCCGCCACCACGGCGCCGCAGCGTGCGATGGAGGCCTCCGCCTCGACAGCGGCATCGAGCAGGGCCTGGAGCCGACCCTTGAGCCCTGCGGCGTCGATGGGCTCTGCCATGGACTGGCGTGCCTGCTGTTCGCCGGCCGCTGTGGTGGCCAGGAAGTCCTCGATCTGGACGGGCGTGAGGGTGGCCGAATGGCGGCACAACTCGAGCTGCAGGGATTTCCATTGTGCGAGGCTCCGGGTGCAGGTCGCCATGCACGCGGCGGGGTCCCTGCCGGTCCGCAGCACGCCCAGTTGCCGGTCCAGGCCGCTGTCGATGAGGGCG
>DAIMZU010000404.1:2079-3694 GCA_036733845.1 Ramlibacter sp. | reverse complement strand
GCCCTGGGGCGTGCCAGCGCCTCGCCGGGCCGGCTCTTCGAGGTGGCGCTGTCGGAGGCGATCGGCTTCCTGGCCCTGCCGCGGCACTGGGGCATCACCCGGGAGGGGGACCTGCTGGGCGGCGCGCACCCGGCCTACCGCGTCTACGCCTGCGCCGACGGGCGCGTGGCTGTGGCGGCGCTGGAGCCGCACTTCGCCAGTCGTACCTGCGAACTGGCCGGGATCGCCGAACCCGATCCGCAGGCACTGGCGGCATTCTTCCGGGGGAAGACGCGCCAGGAGTTGGACCGGTTGGCCAGTGAGAAGGATCTTCCCCTCCATACGATGGCAGCCGAAAGCCCGGGGCGCTGACATTCAGCCACGACCCGGCTCGTCGGCTCCGGCAACCGGGACGAATTCGAGCTGGACCCGGCGCCTTCGCAGACGCCTCTGACGCTCATCGCGGCTTGCGGGGCACCGCCGGCTTGCCCAGCGGATTCGGCCGCGCCGACCCGGTGACCCGCGGCGGCAGGCCCGTGTGCTGGGTCAGGATCTGCCCCTTGCGCGGCTGCCCACCTGCAGAAGGCCTTTTCGCCGCCAGCACCGGCGCAGGCGTCGAGTTCTTCCGCCGGGCGCTCTGGTAGCCGCCGTCCGTGAGCGGCTGGAAGGTCGGGATGAGGTGGTGCTTGCCGTTGCCGATCAGGTCGGCGCGGCCCATCGCCTTGAGCGCCTCGCGCAGCAGCGGCCAGTTGTTGGGGTCGTGGTAGCGCAGGAAGGCCTTGTGCAGCCGGCGGCGGCGCTCGCCGCGCACGATGTCCACGCCTTCGCTGTCGCGTGTGACCTTGCGCAGCGTGTTCTTGCCCGAGTGGTACATCGCGGTGGCGGTGGCCATCGGGCTGGGATAGAAGGTCTGCACCTGGTCGGCGCGGAACCCATTGCGCTTCAACCACAGCGCCAGGTTCATCATGTCCTCGTCGCTGGTGCCCGGGTGCGCGGCGATGAAGTACGGCACCAGGTACTGCTCCTTGCCCGCTTCCGCCGAGTACTTCTCGAACATCTGCTTGAAGCGGTCGTAGCTGCCGATGCCCGGCTTCATCATCTTGGACAGCGGGCCCTGCTCCGTGTGCTCCGGGGCGATCTTCAGGTAGCCGCCCACGTGGTGCTGCACCAGTTCCTTGACGTACTCGGGCGACTGCACGGCAAGGTCGTAGCGCAGGCCCGAGCCGATCAGCACCTTCTTGATCCCCTTGAGGCTGCGCGCGCGCCGGTACATGCGGATCAGCGCGCTATGGTCGGTGTTGAGGTTCGGGCAGATCCCAGGGTAGACGCAACTGGGCTTGCGGCAGGCGGCCTCGATCTCGGGCGACTTGCAGCCGATGCGGTACATGTTGGCCGTGGGTCCGCCCAGGTCGGAGATGACGCCGGTAAAGGCCGGGATCTTGTCGCGGATCTCCTCGATCTCTTGAATGACCGAGTCTTCGCTGCGGCTCTGGATGATGCGGCCCTCGTGCTCGGTGATCGAGCAGAAGGTACAGCCGCCAAAGCAGCCCCGCATGATGTTCACGCTGAAGCGGATCATCTCCCAGGCGGGAATCTTGGTGGCACCCTCGTGGCTGCCGTTCTCGTCCGCATAGGC
>DAIMZU010000404.1:0-2069 GCA_036733845.1 Ramlibacter sp. | reverse complement strand
GCCGGGTGCGGGCTGCGCGCATAGGGCAGGCCGAAGACATGGTCCATCTCGGCGGTGGTCAGCGGAATCGGCGGCGGGTTGACCCACACGTCGCGGTCGCCGTGCGCCTGCACCAGCGCGCGGGCGTTGCCCGGGTTGGTCTCCAGGTGCAGCACGCGGTTGGCGTGCGCGTAGAGCACGGGGTCGCTGCGGACCTGCTCGTAGGAAGGCAGGCGGATGACGGTCTGCTCCCGGGGCGGCGGCCGGCGCTTGCCCGCCAGCCCGGGCCCCGGCATGAAGGTCAGCGGCTGGGGCGCTCCGGGCTCGGCGGATCCCTCCTTGGCGCAGGACTGCCCCTGGACCTTCGCCTGGTCGGCGATGGTCATGTAGGGGTTGATGTGGTCTTCGACCCTGCCCGGCAGGTCGACTTCGGTGGAGTCGATCTCGAACCAGCCGGCGGGGGTCTCGCGCCGCATGAACACCGTGCCCCGCACGTCGGTGATCTGCTGCACCGGCTCGCGCGCGGCCAGCCGATGCGCGATCTCGACGATGGCCCGCTCGGCGTTGCCGTACAGCAGCAGGTCGCACTTGGCATCGACCAGGACCGAGCGGCGGACCTTGTCCTGCCAGTAATCGTAGTGCGCGATCCGGCGCAGGCTGCCTTCGATGCCGCCGACCACGATCGGCACCTCGTTGAAGGCCTCGCGGCAGCGCTGCGAATACACGAGCGTGGCGCGGTCCGGGCGTTTGCCGCCGATATCGCCGGGTGTGTAGGCGTCGTCGCTACGGATCTTCCGGTCGGCGGTGTACCGGTTGATCATGGAATCCATGTTGCCGGCCGTCACGCCGAAGAACAGGTTGGGCTTTCCGAGTGCCTTGAACGGCTCGCAGTCGTTCCAGTCGGGCTGCGAGATGATGCCGACGCGAAAACCCTGGGCTTCGAGCGTGCGGCCGATCACGGCCATGCCGAAGCTCGGATGGTCCACGTAGGCGTCGCCCGTGACCAGGATCACGTCGCAGCTGTCCCAGCCCAGGCGATCCATTTCGGCGCGGCTCATCGGCAGGAAAGGCGCCGTGCCGAAGCGCGCCGCCCAGTACTTGCGGTAGCTGGACAGCGGCCGGGCGGCGCGGTGGAACAGGGAGACGTCGGCTGGGGCGTTCATGGGATGGCAGGCCCGCGAGGGCAACCGCGCATTCTAAAGTTGACGCCCTGCCCCCGCTGGGCGAAGGGTCGCGCGGGGTTCCGCGCTCCGGCCGCAGCACCGTGCTCCTCGGATCCCCGCTCTCGCCGGGATGACCGAGGGGTGCGGTGATGTCAGTGGTGCCGGGACGAGGGCTACTTCTGGACCAGCTGGCCGCGGATCTCGCCGGGCGGGTGGGCCGCGGTGTGGAGGTTCACGTACCAGAGCCCCGACAGCAGCTGGCTCGCCTGCGCATCGGTCAGCTTGGCCTGGCCGCTGATCGGGGACTGCGTGACGTTGGTGAAGGGCACGACGATGCCCGCATTGGCGGTGGGCGATGCCGGACCGTGGATGTGAGCGCCGGTGACGGGACCGGAGAGGCCGCTGTAGGTGACCTTGTAGGTCAGGATGCCCGTTTCCTTGTTGTACTGGGCCTCGGCCATGCCGGTGCCTGGCCGGTCGTTCGGCGGCACCTCGTGGCGGCCGCTCAAGTGGGCAGACAGGTTGACGACGCTGGAGGACTTGGCCCCCAACATGCCGGCGCAGCCGCCCAAGGCGGCCGCAGCACCCAGGGCAAGGACCGAGCGGACCAGGAGTGAACGTTGGACCATGAGCGCCTTCCGTTGTAACAAAGGCCATCATGGGGCGTGCGGGTGGGGCCGTCAAGACGCCGGCGGCTTGCCCCGGGCAGCCTCCAGCTCCCACGGGCTGGCTTCGACGTTGGGCCCGTCAGGAAAAGCTTTCGCCGCGTCGGCGACAGCTGGCTCCGCTTGCGCGCCAGGCACCCCGGCCGGCACGGTCGGCGCCGCCTGCTCGCGCAGGTCGCTGCCAGCGGCGGGTTGCGGCGCGGCGGCTTTTTCCCCGAGCGTCTTGGCTGTGGGGTCGAGCGCATCGTTGTCGTTGCCACCC
>DAIMZU010000403.1:0-3696 GCA_036733845.1 Ramlibacter sp. | reverse complement strand
ACCTGCTCGAGCAGGTGCTGCTGCAGGCTGAAGTGATGGAGCTCAAGGCGCCGGTGGAAGCCGCCGCCAAGGGCCTGGTCATCGAAGCGCAGCTGGACAAGGGCCGCGGCCCGGTCGCGACGGTGCTGGTTCAGTCGGGCACCCTCAAGACCGGCGACGTGGTGCTCGCCGGCCAGACCTACGGCCGCGTGCGCGCCATGGTCGACGAGAACGGCCGTGCCATCAAGTCGGCCGGCCCGTCCATCCCGGTCGAGATCCAGGGCCTGTCCGACGTCCCCCAGGCGGGCGACGAGTTCATGGTGCTGGCCGACGAGCGCCGTGCGCGAGAGATCGCCACCTACCGCGCTGGCAAGTTCCGCAACACCAAGCTGGCGCGCCAGCAGGCCGCCAAGCTCGAGAACATGTTCGCCGACCTGGGATCGGGCGAGATCAAGACACTGCCGATCATCATCAAGGCCGACGTGCAGGGTTCGCAGGAGGCGCTCGCCGCGTCGCTGCTCAAGCTCTCGACCGACGAGGTCAAGGTGCAGCTGGTGTATGCCGGCGTGGGCGGCATCAGCGAGTCCGACGTCAACCTGGCCATCGCGGCCAAGGGTGTGATCATCGGCTTCAACGTGCGTGCCGATTCCGGCGCGCGCAAGCTGGCCGAAAGCAACGGCGTCGACCTGCGCTACTACAGCATCATCTACGACGCCGTCGACGAGCTGAAGGTCGCGATGTCCGGCATGCTGGCGCCCGAGCAGCGCGAGGAAGTCATCGGCACCGCCGAGATCCGCACCGTGTTCGTGGCCTCCAAGATCGGCACCGTCGCCGGCTCGTACATCACCTCGGGCCAGGTCACGCGCAACTGCAGGTTCCGCCTGCTGCGCGACAACGTCGTCGTCTACACCGGTGACGTCGAGTCGGTGCGCCGCCTCAAGGACGACGTGCGCGAGGTCAAGGAAGGCTTCGAGTGCGGTATCAAGCTGCGCAACTACAACGACATCAAGGAAGGCGACCAGCTCGAGTTCTTCGAGGTCAAGGAGATCGCCCGGACGCTGTAAGGCGCCCGTGGGGCCGCGATGCCGAAGAAGTCTTCCAAACCCAACCGCAGCTACCAGGTCGCGGACCAGATCCAGCGCGACCTGACCGAGTTGATCGCGCGCGAGTTGAAGGACCCGCGCGTGGGCATGGTCACCGTGCAGGCCGTCGAGGTCACGCCGGACTACGCCCACGCCAAGGTGTACTTCAGCCTGCTGGTGGGTGACCCGCAGGAGACGCAGGACGCCCTCAACCAGGCGGCGGGGTTCCTGCGCAACCACCTGTTCAAGCGGCTGCACATCCACACCGTGCCGACGCTGCACTTCCTGTTCGACCGCACCACCGAGCGTGCATCGGACATGAACGCGCTGATCGCCCGCGCCGTGGCCTCGCGTTCCAAGGACGACGAGCAGTAGCCATGAGCGCACCACGAGCACGGGTCGTGAGGCGCCCCGTGCACGGGGTGCTGTTGCTGGACAAGCCCTTGGGCCTGTCCAGTAATAACGCATTGCAGAAGGCCAAATGGCTGCTGCGGGCGGAGAAGGCGGGGCACACGGGCACGCTCGACCCTCTGGCCACCGGGGTTCTGCCGCTGTGTTTTGGCGCCGCCACCAAGTTCAGCCAGCTTCAGCTCGAAGCAGACAAGACCTACGAGGCCGTCGCCGTGCTGGGCGTTCGCACCTCGACCGGCGATGCCGAGGGCGAGGTCATCGCGCGTTGTGACGTGGTGGCGCCGACGACTTCGGAACTTGACGCCGTTCAGGGGCGCTTCACTGGGCCGATCCGGCAGGTGCCGCCGATGCACAGCGCCCTCAAGAAGGACGGGCGGGCCCTTTATGAATACGCACGCGCCGGCCAGGAGGTCGAGCGCGAGGCGCGCGACGTCGTGATCCATTCCCTGGCCATCGAGCCGCACGAGCCGACGCCCGAAGGCCGGCCCACGCTGCGCATCTTGGCGCGGGTGAGCAAGGGCACCTACATCCGCACGCTCGGCGAGGACATCGGGCAGGCGCTGGGATGCGGCGCGCATCTGTCGTCGCTGAGGCGAATCGCCACGGGGGATTTCGAGGTCGGCCAGTGCGTGACACTCGAGGCCCTGGAGGCGATGGACGATGCGGCACGCCTGGCCTGCCTGCTGCCGCCAGAAAGCCTGCTGGCGGGACATGGGCGTGTCATGCTGGGCAGCGACGACGCGGGCCGGTTCCTGAGCGGGCTCAGGAGGCGGGGGGCGTGGGTTGATGAAGAGGCGGTTGCGGTTTTTGGACCGCCGATCCCCTCACCCAAGCCCATCCTCCTAGGCACCGCTCACATCCGCGGTGGCGAACTCATTCCGGGGCGTTTGCTGAGCCCCATCGAAATCCAGCAGATCCAGGGTTCGAAAGAACCGCAGAGCACCTCATGACCAAGCAAATCAGAAACATCGCGATCATCGCGCACGTCGACCACGGCAAGACCACCATGGTCGACCAGCTGCTGCGGCAGTCCGGCACCTTCGCCGAGCACGAGAAAGTCGTCGACACCGTGATGGACAACAACGCCATCGAACGCGAGCGCGGCATCACCATCCTGGCCAAGAACTGCGCCGTGAGCTGGAAGGGCACGCACATCAACATCGTCGACACCCCCGGCCACGCCGACTTCGGCGGTGAGGTGGAACGCGCTCTGTCCATGGTCGACGGCGTGCTGTTGCTGATCGACGCCCAGGAGGGCCCGATGCCGCAGACCCGCTTCGTGACCAAGAAGGCCCTGGCCCTGGGCCTGCGCCCCATCGTGGTGGTCAACAAGGTCGACAAGCCGGGCGCCGCGCCCGACAAGGTCATCAATGCCGCCTTCGACCTGTTCGACAAGCTCGGCGCGACCGACGAGCAGCTGGACTTTCCGGTGGTGTACGCCTCCGGCATCAATGGCTGGTCCTCGATGGAAGAGGGCGCCGCCGGAGAGCAGTGGGGTCCCGACATGTCCGCTCTGTTCGACACTGTCCTCGCGCACGTGCCGGCGCACCAGGGTGACCCCGAGGCGCCGCTGCAATTGCAGATCTCCGCGCTGGACTACTCCAGCTTCGTCGGCCGCATCGGCGTCGGCCGCATCAACGCGGGCACGCTCCGCCCCGCCATGGATGTCCTGGTGATGGAAGGCCCGGACGGCAAGAGCTACAAGGGTCGCGTGAACCAGGTGCTGACCTTCCAGGGCCTGACCCGCGTGCAGGTGACCGAGGCCGGCCCGGGCGACATCGTGCTGGTCAACGGCATCGAGGACCTGGGCATCGGCGTCACAGTCACGGACCTGAACGATCCGCAGCCGCTGCCCATGCTCAAGGTGGACGAGCCCACCCTGATCATGAACTTCTGCGTCAATACCAGCCCCCTGGCCGGCCGCGAAGGCAAGTACGTCACCAGCCGCCAGATCTGGGACCGGCTGCAGAAAGAGCTCCAGTCCAACGTCGCGTTGCGTGTTCGCGAGACCGACGAGGAAGGCGTCTTCGAGGTCGCCGGCCGCGGCGAACTGCACCTCACGATCCTGCTGGAGAACATGCGCCGTGAAGGCTACGAGATGGCTGTCTCCAAGCCGCGCGTGGTCTTCAAGGACGAGGGCGGCGAGCGCCTGGAGCCCATCGAGCTGGTCACCTGCGACATCGAGGAGCAGCACCAGGGCGGCGTGATGCAGGCGCTGGGCGAG
>DAIMZU010000402.1:0-3700 GCA_036733845.1 Ramlibacter sp. | reverse complement strand
ACCCCCAAAGAAGTCTTCATCCAGGGCATCACCAGCGACGGCCGGACCTTCCGGCCGAGCGACTGGGCCGAGCGCCTGGCCGGGGTCATGAGTTCCTTCCGGCCGGGTGGGGCGCAGCCGGGCAGCCACCTGAGCTACAGCCCCTGGTGCGTGCCCACGGTGATCGGCGGCATCAAGTGCGTCGTCGTCAACAGCCGGCTGCGCGAGCACGAGCCCATGGCCTGGGACTTCGTCATGAACTTCGCCCGGGACAACGACCTGCAGGTCGGCGAGGCCTGCCTGATGCCGGAGTCGCGGCCGCCCCGCTGAGTCTGCCCGAGAGGCGCAGCATTGGCGGCCAGTGCACGGCTGGCTTGCTTTGTCCGACGCCGCTGCGGGGTCATCCCGTTCCGAGTCGCGGCCGCTTCCCCACAGGTTCAGGCGCTGCCATCCCACTGCCCCGCCACGTGGCGCTCGCGAGCATGGCTATTCCAGACAACATCCAAGGAGATGGATCATGAAATCGTTCAAGCGCTTTGCCGTCGCTCCCGCCCTCGCCGTGGCCCTGTTCGCCGCTTCCGGCTACGTGGCCGCCCAGAACACGCCCACCAGCCCGAGCGGCACGGGCTCGGTCAGCAGCGACCAGGAAGTCCGCCGTGGCGCTCCTGGCGTGGACGTGGACGTCAACACCCGTGACCGCGGCGCCCGCGCCGGCGTGCCGGGCGTCGACGTGGATGTGCGCGACACCCGCCGCCAGGCCGGCGACACCGATACCCGCCGCTCCGGCGCAGGCCCCATGGCCACCGAGCGCGCGGCACGCGCCGACCGCAACTAAGCGCCTCGCTGCAAACAGCCGGATCGCATCCGGAAACGAAAAAACCGCCCGAGGGCGGTTTTTTCGTTTGCTTGGCTGGCAGCGCACCCGTTTCAAACGGCAGGCCCGGAGCGGGCCCGTGCGATGTGCCTGATGGGGACCGTCAGGCGGCGGCTTGGGCCGGCTGGGCCAGGCTCAGGGCCTTGACCTTGGCCGACAGGCGGCTCTTGTCGCGAGACGCCTTGTTCTTGTGGAAGATCTGCTTGTCAGCGACCGAGTCCAGCACGGACTGGGCGCGGGCGAAGGCGGTGGTGGCCTTTTCCTTGTCGCCGGCGGCGACAGCCTTCTCGACGTTCTTGACGGCGGTGCGGTACTTGGAACGCAGCGAGGTGTTCGCTGCGTTCAGCTTGACGTCCTGGCGGGCGCGCTTGCGGCCCGACGCAAGGCGCGGGTTCTTTTTCTTGGGTTTGGCTGAGGCCATGATGAATTTCCTTGGTGTCTGAGGATGTTGCCAGCAAGCAAAGCCCGCTATTGTACTGCAGGGCGCCGGCACACGCCAGGGCACGCTCCCGGCGCCCGGTACACTCAGCCGTGTGAGCCTGTTCAAAGCTGCCTCGACCGTCTCCCTGCTGACCCTGGCGTCGCGCGTGACGGGGCTGGTGCGCGACCTGCTCATGGCGGCTGTCTTCGGCGCCTCGGCATTGACCGATGCGTTCAACGTCGCCTTCCGCATCCCGAACCTGTTCCGCCGGCTCTTCGCCGAAGGGGCCTTCAGCCAGGCCTTCGTGCCCGCGCTCGCGCACGTGAAGGAGCGCGACGGCCCCGAAGCCACCCGCGAGCTCATCGACAACGTCGCCACCGTGCTGGCGTGGGCGCTCCTGGCCACCTGCGTACTGGGCGTCGCGGGGGCGCCGGTGCTGGTCTGGGCGCTGGCCAGCGGGCTGCAGAAGAACCCGCAGTCCATGGACGCCGCGGTGTTCATGACCCGCATCATGTTCCCCTACATCGGGTTCATGTCCCTGGTGGCGCTGTCGGCCGGCATCCTCAACACCTGGAAGCGCTTTGCCGCGCCCGCCGCCACGCCGGTGCTGCTCAACGTGGCGATGATCCTGGCCGCCTGGCTGGGCGCGCCGTGGCTGGCGGCACGCGGCATCGAGCCCATCTATGCCATGGCGGGTGGCGTGATGCTTGGCGGTGTCCTGCAACTGGGCGTGCAGGTGCCGCTGCTGCGGCGCCTGGGGCTGCTGCCGCGCATCGGCCTGCGATGGTCGCGCCTGCGCGATGCCTGGCGGCATGCGGGAGTGCGCCAGGTCTCCAGCATGATGCTGCCGGCCCTGCTGGGGGTCGGCGTGGCCCAGATCTCGCTGCTGATCAACACCCAGATCGCTTCCTGGTTGCCATCCGGCAGCGTGACCTGGCTCGGCTATGCCGACCGGCTGATGGAATTTCCCACGGCCCTGCTCGGCGTGGCGCTCGGCGTGGTGCTGATGCCGCAGCTTGCCGCCGCGCATGCCGCGCAGGACACTGAGCGCTACTCGGCCATGCTCGACTGGGGGTTGCGCCTGGTGGTGCTGCTGGCGGTCCCCAGTTCGGTCGCGCTGCTCGTGTTCGCGAAGCCGCTGGTCGCCACGCTTTTCCACTACGGCGCCTTCACTGCCGCCGATGTGCTGCAGGTGTCCTGGGCGCTGGCGGGTTACGGCGCCGGCCTGGTCGGACTGGTCGCCATCAAGGTGCTGGCACCCGGGTACTACGCCAACCAGGACATGCGCACCCCGGTACGCATCGCGATCGTGGTCCTGGTCACCACCCAGCTCATGAACGTGGTGTTCGTGCCGCTTCTGCAACACGCGGGGCTGGCGCTGTCGATCGGGCTGGGCGCCTTGCTCAACGCGTCCTGGCTGCTGGTGGGACTGCAGCGGCGGGGCAGCTGGCGGCCATCGGAGCGGTGGGGCCGCTTCCTGCTTCAGGTGCTCGCGGCCACTGCCTTGCTGGCGGTGTTCCTGGCCTGGATGGCCACCAGCTTCAGCTGGGTGGAGCTGCGTTCGGCACCGCTCAACCGCCTGGCGCTGCTCGCCGCCACCCTCGCCGGTGCCGCGGTGGTGTACTTCGGGGCCCTCTGGGCTTCCGGCGTGAAGCTGCGGGCCCTGGTCGGGCGCTGAGAAGCTGTGCTGACCGCCGCAGGCCTGCAGGTGGGCGGGCGCTGCGCTGCTTGACGGCGCGGCGGTGGCCGAATTACAAAGGGCCATGCTGAACCTCTCGACCCCCACGCCTCTCGAGTATTTCAGCGCGCTGGTGCAGAGCGACGAGCAGTTCCCGCTGCTCGAGGCGGCCGCCAGCATCGCCCAGGACGAATACCCCGACCTCGACGTCCAGCAGGTGCTCGCCGAGGTGGACCAGCTGCTCGCGCGGCTGCGGCGCCGCATCCCGGCCGACGCCGCGCCCCTGCACAGGCTGCGCACGCTCAACCAGTTCTTCTTCCGCGACCTGAGCTTCGGCGGCAACGTCAACGACTACTGCGACCCGGACAACAGCCACCTCAACGTGGTTTTGCGCACGCGCCGGGGCATCCAGATCTCGCTGGCCGTGCTGTGGATCGAGCTCGCGCAGGGCATTGGCCTGCTGGCGCGGGGGGTGTGCTTTCCGGGGCACTTCATGGTCAAGGTCAACCTGCCCAAGGGGCAGGTGGTGATCGACCCGTTCACCGGACAGTCCCTCTCGCGCGAAGAGCTGGCGGAACGGCTCGAGCCCTACAAGCGCCGCAGCGGCCTGACCGGCGAATTCGAGGTGCCGCTGGGCCTGTACCTGCAGTCAGCGCCGCCGCGCGACATCGTCGCACGCATGCTGCGCAACCTCAAGGAAATCCATCGCGCGCAGGAGGACTGGATGCGCCTGATCGCGGTGCAGGAC
>DAIMZU010000401.1:0-3704 GCA_036733845.1 Ramlibacter sp. | reverse complement strand
AGCTGTCCTGGCAGGGCGACGAGATGCAGCGGCCGCCTTCCGGCTGGACCGTGCAGACGCGGCGCGGCTTCGGCTACGTGCGCGACCCGGCGGCCGTGGCCGGCCAGGCGAAGTTGCTGGTCGATTTCGCCGGCCCGGCCCTCGCGGCCCTGCCGCCGCAGGCGCCCGTGCGCGCGATCGCCAGCGCCGATGCGAACGGACGCATCGAGGAACAGAACGCGTACTTCAACCCGGCCACCCGCACTTGGCGCATGGCGCTGCGGGTGAGCCGAAACGATCCCGCGCAGCCGGTGGAGCTGCGCGCCTTCCTTCAGCACGGCAACGACAGCCTCACAGAAACATGGACGCACATCATCCTTCCCGACCCCGCCCGATGAAGCAGTGGGACGACGAACGTGGCGGCGCGTCCGCCCCGGCCGCGCGCCTCCTGCCCTCGCCCACCACGCCCTCGCGCACCCCGGTGCGGGAGGAGCGCCACCCCAACTCGGTCACCGCGCCGCCGGTGCACCGCGGCTCGATGCCGCCCCGGCCCTGGCGCGGCTTCTGGAACGGCGTGGCAACCGGCCTGCTGTCGACCCTCACGCACCGGCCGGCCGATCGGCGGCACGCAGCGGCTGGGAAGCGGCCGCATGGCGCCGCCGCAGCGTGTTCTGCGCCTTCACGGTGCTGAGCGCGCTGGTGGCGACGCTGCTGTTCTGGAGTGCCCAGCCCGCCTACGACAACGCCTGGCTGCGCTTCGGGCAGGTCGCGCTGTTCGCGGTGCTGTCGACCTGGGTGGTCACCGGCTTCACCACCGCGCTGATGGGTTTCTGGGTGATGCTGCGCGGTGACGCGCACTCGATCTCGGGCCAGGCGGTGCGCGATGACACGCTGGCGGAGGATGTCCGCACCGCGGTCATCATGCCGATCTGCAACGAGGACGTGGCCACGGTGTTCGCTGGCCTGCGCGCCACCTGCGAGTCGCTCGCCGGCACCGGCCATGCGGCGCAGTTCGACGTCTTCGTGCTGTCCGACACGGCCGATGCGGACGTCGCCGCCGCCGAGAAGGCGGCGTGGGCGAAGCTGCGCGAGGACCTGGCGAACCAGCCCGGCCAGCCGCAGGTCGAGGTGTACTACCGCCTGCGCAAGCGCCGCACGCAGCGCAAGGCGGGCAACGTCGCCGATTTCTGCCGCCGCTGGGGCCGCGACTACCGCTACATGGTGGTGCTGGACGCCGACAGCGTCATGAGCGGCGACTGCATCGTCACCCTGGCCAAGCTGATGGAGGCCCACCCGACGGCCGGCATCATCCAGACCGCGACGCAGGCCGTCGGCCACGACACCCTGCACGCTCGCGCGCAGCAGTTCGCCTCGCGCGTCACGGGCCGGCTGTTCACGCTGGGCATGCAGTTCTGGCAACTGGGCGCGTCGCACTACTGGGGGCACAACGCAATCCTGCGCATCGAGCCCTTCATGCGCCACTGCGGCCTGGCGCCGCTGCGCGGGCGCGGCGGCCTTGCCGGGCACATCCTGTCGCACGACTTCGTCGAAGCCGCGCTGATGCGCCGTGCCGGCTACGAGGTCTGGCTCGTCTCCGACCTGTCGGGCAGCTACGAGCAGCAGCCGCCCGACCTGCTGTCCGAACTCCAGCGTGACCGCCGCTGGTGCCAGGGCAACCTGCAGAACTTCCGCCTGATCGCCGAGCCAGGCATCGACCGCGTGCACCGCATGATGTTCGGCGTGGGCGCCATGTCCTATGTGGCGGCGCCGCTGTGGCTCGCATTCATGACACTGGGCACCTCGCTGTGGCTGGCCGGCGCGCACATCGCCGACGACTGGCAGCGCGTGCCCGGTGAACTCATCGCGCTGTGGGCCTGGACGCTGTGCATGCTGCTGCTGCCGCGCGTGCTCGGCGTGGTCGCGGTGTTCCTGCGCGGCGAGCAGGCCCGCTTCGGCGGCGCGCGGGCCCTGGCCGGCAGCGCCCTGCTGGAGACGACGCTGGCGATGCTGATGGCGCCGGTGCGCATGCTCGCGCACTCGATGTTCGTGGCCGGTGCCCTCACCGGCATCCGCCTCGACTGGAAATCTCCCCCGCGCGAAGCCACCGGGCTCGGCTGGGAAGACGCCGCGACCCGTCTCGCGCCGCTGTCGGCCCTGGTCGCGACGCTCGGGCTGGGCGTGGCGGTGATCGACACCGGCGCCCTGGTCTCGCTGCTGCCCGTGGCGGTGCCGCTGCTTCTGGCCACGCCACTGGCGGTGCTGACCAGCCATGTCCGGCTGGGCGAGCGCATGCGACTGCAGGGCTGGATGCTGATTCCCGAGGAGGCCCGCTCGCCGGCGGTCCTGCGCCGTGCGCGGCACCACGCGCTGCGGGCCACCCGCGGCCTGCGGGTCGCCTGACGACGCCGGCACGCCGGACCGCGCGTCAGGCCGGCGCCGGCACCAGGATGCGGCCGGCGTGTCCGCTGGCCGCATAGTCGGCCAGCACGGCATCCGCGATGGCCTGCCACTCGCCCTCGCGGCACAGGGCCACGCAGGCGCCGCCGAAACCGGCGCCGGTCAGGCGGGCGCCGTACACGCCGGGATGCTCCTGCAGCAGTTCCACCAGCCGGTCCAGCGGTGCCACCGACACTTCGTAGTCGTCGCGCAGGCTCGCGTGCGAGGCGTTCATGAGCTCGCCGAAGTCCAGCGCGGAGCTGGAGGTGGCGGCCTTGAGCACGCGCGCGTTCTCGGTCAGCACGTGGCGCGCCCGGCGGCGCAGTGGATCGGGAAGGGAATCGAGCAGTTGCGGATCGGTGACCTCGCGCAGCGAGGCCACGCCCAGCCGGGCGGCCGCTGCCTCGCACTCCGCGCGACGCGCGTTGTAGCCGCTCTCTGCCAGCGCGCGCGGAACACCGGAATCGAGCACCAGGATCTCGCAGCCGGCAGGCAGGTCCACGAAGCGCCGCTCGAGGCTGCGGGTGTCCAGCAGCAAGGCGCGACGTGTGTCCGCCAGGCTGGATGCCATCTGGTCGAGGATGCCGCAGCGCACGCCCGCCTGCTCGATCTCGGCGCGCTGCGCCAGCTGGGCGATGAGCACGTCATCGAAGTCCAGCGAGAGCAGCGTGCGCAGGGCGCGCAGGGTGGCGACCTCCAGCGCCGCGCTGGACGACAGCCCCACGCCCATGGGCACGTCGGAGGCGACGTGGATGTCCAGGGGCGGCACCTGCGCGCCGGCGCCTTGCGCCTGCACCAGGCAGCCGTAGACGTAGGTCGCAAAATGCGGCGCCGGCGGCGCGTCGAGCGTGAACCGGACGGCCTGGTCCAGTTCGGCCGCGTGCAGCCGGAACTCGGGGCCGGCGTTTCGCCGAACACTGACGCGCGTCTGCTGCGCGATGGCGATGGGCAACACGAAGCCGTCGTTGTAGTCGGTGTGCTCGCCCAGCAGGTTGACCCGGCCGGGCGCCTGGCCGACCGCCTCGGGCGGCGCGCCGAAGACGCTTTCGAAAGTCCCACCCGTCACGGCGCCACCTCCACCTGCTGCAACTCGCGCGCCTTGTCCTCGGGCAACGCGTCCATCGCGAACAGGCCGGCGGCGATCTCGGTGCCCGCCAGGTACTTGAGCCGGTCGCGGGTGCGGTAGGGCGGATAGAGCTGGCCGTGCAGGTGCATGCCCGCAGCCGGCTGTCCGCCGGTGGGCGCCTGGTACCAGGCCATGAGGTACGGCAGCGGGCGTCGCCACAGAC
>DAIMZU010000400.1:0-3708 GCA_036733845.1 Ramlibacter sp. | reverse complement strand
GGTCCTGAGCGTCGCACGGCTGCAGCCCCAGGGCCGCGCCCAGTCGGTTCCGCTGTCACTGGACACCGAGGTGCGGGGCGCCTGCGCCGACTGGGTCCTGCAGGCCGGCGCCGCCGACCGCCTGCGCCTTTGGCTCGAAGCTGGCACGGTGCGCGCACTGTTCGAGCCGGACCACCTCCGACGGGTGCTCGTGAACCTGCTCGACAACGCCTTGCGGTATGCCAGTGCCCAGCCCGAGTCGATCCAGGTCGTGACTGCGGATGGCGCCGGCTCGCCCACCCTGCGCGTGTGGAGCGACGGCGCGCCGCTGGACAAGGGCGTCGAGAGCCACCTGTTCGAGCCTTTCTTTTCATCCGAAAGCCGCTCCAGCGGGCTGGGCCTGTACATCTGCCGCGAACTGTGCGAGCGGCACGGCGCCCGGATCGGCTACCGCCGCTGCCCGGCGCCGCTGGGCGCCGCGCGTGACGGCAACGAGTTCTACGTCGAATTCGTCGCGCAGGCGCCGCAGCCCCCGGCGGCGGCCGCTGCGACAATGCCGGCTCCATGAGCACGCCACAAGCCGCCGCCCAGGTCCTGGTCGTCGACGACGAACCCGACCTTCGCACCCTGTACGAACTCACCCTGCTGCGCGAAGGTCACCAGGTCGAGTGCGCGGCCGACCTGGCACAGGCGCGCGAGTTGCTGGCCGGTCGGCGCTTCGACCTGGTCATCTCCGACATGCGCCTGCCCGACGGGCTGGGGCTCGAATTGCTGCAGGCCCTCGCTGCGGCCCAGCGGCCCGAGCGCTGCGTCGTCATCACAGCGTACGGCTCCGCCGAGAACGCCGTGGAAGCACTGAAGGCCGGCGCCTTCGACTATCTCACCAAGCCGGTGGACCTGCGCCAGTTCCGCGGCGTCGTGGCTGCCGCGCTGGCAGGCGCGGGCGCCGCCCGCGTCACCCCGGCGCCCGTCCAGCGCATTGACGCGGGTTCCGCCCGGGGATCGGCGTCGCAGGCCCGCGCCCAGGAAGCGCTCCAGCGGCTGGTCGGCGACTCCCGCCCGATGCTGCAGGTCAAGGAGCGCATCGAACGGGTCGCGCGCAGCATGGCGCCGGTGCTGGTGCGCGGCGAGTCCGGCACCGGCAAGGAGCTGGTCGCGCGGGCGATCCACGCCTGCAGCCACCGCGCCGCGGGCGCGTTCGTCGCAGTCAACTGCAGCGCGATCCCCGAGTCGCTGCTCGAGGCGGAGTTCTTCGGCGCGCGCAAAGGCTCCTACACGGGCGCCGCCCAGGACCGCCAGGGCTACTTCCAGGCCGCGCAGGGCGGCACGCTCTTCCTCGACGAGATCGGCGACCTGCCGCTGCCCATGCAGTCCAAGTTGCTGCGCGCGATCCAGGAGCGTAAGGTGCGCGCGCTTGGCTCGACTGTCGAGGAAGACGTCGACGCACGCGTCGTGAGTGCCACCCACAAGGACCTCGCCGCCGAAGTGCGCGCGGGCCGTTTCCGCCAGGACCTTTTCTATCGGCTCAATGTCATCGAGATCCTCGTGCCACCGCTGCGTGAGCGGCGCGAGGACCTGCCGCAACTGTGCCAGGCGCTGGCCGCGCGGATTGCCCACGAGGCCGGCATGCCGGTGCCGACCTTGTCCGCGGCGCTGCTCGCACAGTTGCAGACGCTGCCGCTGCCGGGCAACGTGCGCGAGCTCGAGAACCTGCTGCACCGGGCCGTGGCCCTGCACGACGGCGACTCGCTGCACACCGATTTCACGGACTTCGCCACCATCGCAGGCGCGGAGACACCCTCCGCCGCCGGGGCGCTGGCTGCCGGCGCGGACTTCCTGCCGGGCGACCTGCAGGCCTGGCTCGACGCGCGCGAGCGTGAGTTCCTGGTGCGTGCCCTCGAGGCGAGCCAGTTCAACCGCACCGCGGCCGCGCAACGCCTGGGCATCAGCCTGCGGCAGATCCGCTATCGCATCGCCCGCCTGGGCATCACTGTCCCGGGCGCGGACGACGCCGTCGACGAGCGCGAATGACGCCCGCGTGGACAGGCGGCTGGCTGCAGTCGGCGCGCCGGCTCGAATCCCCCAACTGCGGCCCCCGCCCAGCGGGGGCCTGCATCGACCTGGCGGTCATCCATTCCATCAGCCTGCCGCCGGGCCGGTATGGCACTGGCGACGTACAGCGGCTGTTCACCAACCGGCTCGACTGGGACGCGCACCCGTATTTCCAGTCGATTCGGGGTCTCCAGGTGTCCGCGCATTTCCTCGTCGCACGAGATGGGGGGCTGTGGCAGTTCGTCAGTTGCGACGACCGCGCCTGGCATGCGGGCCGTTCGCAGTGGCGCGGTCGTGACGAATGCAACGACGACTCGATCGGTATCGAACTCGAGGGCCTCGAAGGCGAAACCTTCGACGATGTGCAGTACGATGCGCTCGCCTGGCTGCTGAACGCCCTCGCCGGCCCGTACCCGATCCGCCACGTCGCGGGCCACGAGCACATCGCCCCGGGCCGCAAGCATGATCCGGGACCGGGCTTCGACTGGCTGCGCCTGCGCCGGCAGACCGGTTGGCCCTCCGCGGCCTTTCCGCCGGCCTGAAAAGCCTCGCTGCGCGCTCGCCAGAGCCGCATTGCGTGTCAAGCGCAGAATTTCCCTGACATCGCGAAAACACCACTGTTAGTGTATTGAATCCTCGCTGGACACTAGATATAGTGTCCAGCTAGTTTCCGCACCCCACAAGAAAACCGGCGGCACGCGAGCAGGCGCCGCCCGGCCTGAAGCCCCATCGAAGAGGAATCCATGCAGACTGCCCCGATCTCTCCCTCCGCCTCCGTCTTCCCCGCTGCCGCGCCCTCGGCCATGCGCAGCGACACGCAGGCCCAAGCCTTCTCGCACTACCAGATCATCCGCCGCAACGGTGCGGTCGTCCCCTTCGAACCGGACAAGATCGCGGTGGCCATGATGAAGGCCTTCCTGGCGGTGCATGGCACGCAGGGCGCGGCGTCGGCCAGCGTGCGCGAGACAGTCGACGGACTCACCCAGGCGGTGGTGCGCGCGCTCGTGCGTTCGCGCCCGGGGGGCGGCACCTTCCACATCGAGGACGTGCAGGACCAGGTCGAACTTGGCCTGATGCGCGGAGGCCACCACGAGATCGCCCGCGCGTACGTGCTGTACCGCGAGCGCCGCGCCCAGGAACGCGCGGCCAAGCAGCCCGACGCCGGCCGCCCGGCCGAGCCCGTCATCCACGTGATGGACGGTGACGAGCGCATTCCGCTGGACACGGCGCACCTCAAGGGGCTGATCGCCAGCGCCTGCGCCAACCTGGGCGCCGACGTCAAGCCCGATCCCATCGTGGCCGAGACCCTGCGCAACCTGTATGACGGCGTGCCGATCGACGAGGTGTACAAGGCCTCCATCCTGGCCGCCCGCACGCTGATCGAGAAAGACCCCGACTACACCTACGCCACCGCACGCCTGCTGCTGCACACCATTTTCAAGGAAGTGCTCGGCCGTGACCTCGCCCCCTCCGAGATGGCCGGCAGCTACGTGGATTATTTCCCCGGCTTCATCCGCAAGGGGGTCGACAACGAGCTGCTCAACCCCGAACTGCTCCAGTACGACCTCACCCGCCTGGGCGCCGCCCTGCGCGCCGACCGCGACCTGCAGTTCGACTACCTGGGCCTGCAGACGCTGTACGACCGCTACTTCCTGCACGTGCGCAAGACCCGCATCG
>DAIMZU010000399.1:0-3711 GCA_036733845.1 Ramlibacter sp. | reverse complement strand
GCGCGCGCGCGAAGCGCTCCTTGCCCACGCCGGTCTCGCCGGTCAGCAGCACCGTCACCTGCGTCGCCGCGGCGCGGCGCATCAGGTCGTGCGCGTGCTGGAAGCCCGGCGAGGAGCCGACCAGCATGCCACCCGACTCGGCAGGCTCCAGCGTGTTCTTCAACGCCTCGACCTGCTGGTTCAGCGCGGCCATCTTCTCCAGCAGCGAGTCGTCCTCGAAGTACTGGCGGTGCGCATCGCCGTCGGGCCAGTCGTCGATCGGGCGGCCCTCGATCAGGCAGTGGTCGTCGCCGCAGGCCGAACACTTGATTTCCTTGAACAGGATCAGCCGGCCCATGAAGGCGCTGCCGTAGCCGCTGGCGTAGCCCAGCAGGGTCCAGCAGGCCGGCTCGTCGACCACGCCATAGTGAAGGCGGTGCGCGTGTGCCTCCCACGAATCGTCCCAGCGGAACACGCCCTCGAAGCGGCCGGCCGCGGCGTCCATCTCCAGCCGCACCGGCGTGACCCGGGCCGCACCCTCGAGCATGTGCAGCTGCGGCCCGACCAGGAACATGTCTTCCAGCGTCTTCTTGCCGCGCGTCTTGGCCGCGAAGCCCGCATCGTGCAGGCCGCAGGCATAGCCCATGCGCGTGAGCAGGCGCCGCGCGTGTTCCTTGCCGACCGAGGTGATGAGGTCGTGGCGCAGCGCCGTCAGCGCCGCGGTGTGCAGCAGCACCATGCGCCGCTCGCCCAGCCAGATGGCGCCGCTGTGCGGCTCGAAGCGCAGCAGCCGGCGCAGGTCGTTGTCGGGCGGGTAGGTCAGGTGGGGGTCCAAAGGTGTCTCCGGTGGGTCGCTCTGCCGCGACTGGAATCTCGATATTTTCCGCCAAGCACCCCCAAATCGACAAACCGGCGAAGCAGTGCCTGAAATTGATCATTTGATCACTCGCAGCAAAAAGCACCTCATCAAATCGAGATTTTTCTCACGTGCTGCGCCGCAACAGTCCAAGAAACAGACTATCGAAGGGTGTCTGGCGATCCAGATGCTGCGCTGCACACCGACATTTTTCTCAGGGATTTCCCTGAAATATCGAGATTTTCGACCCAACCCCGGCAGACTGGCACGCCACCTGCGAAAGGGGACGCGTCCGACAACGCACCGACCGCCCCAAGCACCATGCCCCAGACCACCGACACCTCCCTGCCCGCCGTCGACACCTCGCTGCGCTTCGTGCGGGTGATCGAACGCCGTGCCGACGGCCTGGTCGCCTTCGAGTTCTCGATCGGCTGGCCGGAGCTGGCGGTGGAGCTGATGCTGCCGGCCTCGGCCTTCGAGGCCTTCTGCGCCAACAACCGGGTGCAGCGTCTGGACACCTGAGTTCCCGGGAGCCGTTCAACAACCATTCCAACGGAGACAAGCACCGATGAACATCGACCTGCAGGCGCGGGAGATCACGCCGCTGCGCCAGACCTACGCCCACGTGGCGAAATACATCGGCGGCGACAAAACCGCCAGCCGCTACCAGGAGGCCACTTTCGGCGCCCAGCCGATGGTCAACTTCCACTACCGGCCGACCTGGGACCCGGGCCACGAACTCTTCGACGCCAGCCGCAGCAAGATCGTGCTGGCCGACTGGTACGTGCTCAAGGACCCGCGCCAGTTCTATTACGCCACCTGGACCATGGCCCGCGCCAAGCAGCAGGACGCGATGGAGGCCAACTTCCAGTTCGTCGAGCAGCGCGGCATGGTCGGCATGATGCCCGACGCCGTGCGCGAGAAGGCCCTGAGCGTGCTGATGCCGCTGCGCCACGCGGCCTGGGGTGCCAACATGAACAACGCGTCCATCTGCGCCTACGGCTACGGCACCGCCTTCACCGCGCCGGCCATGTTCCACGCGATGGACAACCTGGGTGTGGCGCAGTACCTGACCCGCCTGGGCCTGGTGCTGGGCGAGCCGCAGTCGCTGGAAGACGGCAAGCAGGCCTGGCTGGACGCCCCCGAGTGGCAGGGCCTGCGCCGGCTGGTCGAGGACAGCTTCGTGGTCAGCGACCCGTTCGAGCTGTTCGTGGCGCAGAACTTCGCGCTCGACGGCCTGCTGTACCCGCTGATCTACGGTGGCTTCGTGGACGACCACGTCGCCCTGCAGGGCGGCACCGCGGTCGCAATGCTGACCAGCTTCATGCCCGAGTGGCACGACGAAACCGCGCGCTGGATCGACGCCGTCATCAAGGCCGCGGGCGCCGAATCGGACGCCAACAAAGCCCTGCTGCGCGGCTGGGCCGGCCACTGGATGGACCGCGCCCAGGCCGCCCTCTCGCCCATCGCCCGCCTGGCCCTGGGCGAGACCGGAGAAACCGTGTTGAGCGACGCCCGCGTGCAGCTGCAGGCGCGCCTGGCCAAGACCGGCGTCACCGCCTGACCAGGCCTGAACAGGAGACCACAACATGTCCGACGTATTCATCGCCTTCCAACACAACGAAGAGTCCCGTCCGGTGATCGACGCCATCGTGGCCGACAACCCGAACGCGGTGCTGACCCACCCGACCGGCCTGGTCAAGATCAACGCGCCCGGCAGCCTGACCATCCGCCGCGAAACCATCGAGGGCCTCACCGGGCGGCCCTACGACCTGCAAGCCATCCACGTCAACCTCGTCACCCTCTCGGGCTACATCGACGAGGACGACGACCAGCTCACGCTGAGCTGGAAGCACTGAACACAACGCAGAAGGAGACAACGCATGGACACCCGTGTTGCCAGCAAGAAGCTCGGCCTGAAAGAACGCTACGCCGCCATGACCCGCGGCCTGGGCTGGGAGACCAGCTACCAGCCGATGGACAAGGTGTTCCCGTACGACAAGTACGAGGGCATCAAGATCCACGACTGGGACAAGTGGCAGGACCCGTTCCGCCTGACGATGGACGCGTACTGGAAGTACCAGGGCGAGAAGGAGAAGAAGCTCTACGCCGTCATCGAGGCCTTCGCGCAGAACAACGGCCAGCTCGGCGTGACCGACGCGCGCTACGTCAACGCGCTCAAGCTGTTCATCCAGGGCGTGACGCCGCTGGAGTACTACGCGCACCGCGGCTTCGCCCATGTGGGCCGCCAGTTCACCGGCGAAGGCGCCCGCGTCGCGGCGCAGATGCAGTCCATCGACGAGCTGCGCCACTACCAGACCGAGACGCACGCGATCAGCCACTACAACAAGTACTTCAACGGCATTCACCACTCGAACCACTGGTACGACCGCGTGTGGTACCTGTCGGTGCCGAAGTCCTTCTTCGAAGACGCCTGCACCGGTGGTCCGTTCGAGTTCCTCACAGCCGTCAGCTTCAGCTTCGAGTACGTGCTGACCAACCTGCTGTTCGTGCCCTTCATGAGCGGCGCGGCGCACAACGGCGACATGTCCACCGTGACCTTCGGCTTCAGCGCGCAGAGCGACGAGAGCCGCCACATGACGCTGGGCATCGAGTGCATCAAGTTCCTGCTGGAGCAGGACCCGGACAACGTGCCCATCGTGCAGCGCTGGATCGACAAGTGGTTCTGGCGCGGCTACCGCCTGCTGACCCTGGTCGCGATGATGCAGGACTACATGCTGCCCAAGCGCGTGATGAGCTGGAAGGAAGCCTGGGAGATGTACGCCGAAGAAAACGGCGGCGCCCTGTTCAAGGACCTGGCGCGCTACGGCATCCGCGAGCCGGCCGGCTGGAAGCAGGCCTGCGAAGGCAAGGAC
>DAIMZU010000398.1:0-3714 GCA_036733845.1 Ramlibacter sp. | reverse complement strand
CGGGCCGTCGCTTCGCTCGGCCTTGCGCTGGGTCCCCGCTTTCGCGGGGATGACGATGTTCTTCCTGGCTCTCGTAGGAGGAACTCAAGCACAAACGCTACGCCGCCTCCAGCGCGTCCACGAACATTGCCGGCACGTCGAAGCCGGTCTGCTCGGTGATCTCCTGGAAGCACGTCGGGCTGGTGACGTTGATCTCGGTGAGGCAGTCGCCGATGACGTCCAGGCCCACCAGCAGCAGTCCGCGGGCAGCCAGGACCGGACCGAGGGCCTCGGCGATCTCGCGGTCGCGTGGGGTGAGCGGCTGCGCGACGCCCTTGCCTCCCGCGGCGAGATTGCCGCGGATCTCGCTGCCCTGCGGAATGCGGGCGAGGCTGTAGGGAACCGGCTGGCCGGCGATCACCAGCACGCGCTTGTCGCCCTGCGCGATCTCGGGCACGAAGCGCTGCACCATCAGGGTGGTGCTGCCGCCGCCATTCAGGGTTTCGGTGATCGAGCCCAGGTTCATGCCGTCAGGGCCCACCCGGAAGATGCCCATGCCGCCCATGCCATCCAGCGGCTTGAGGATGATGTCGTGGTGCTCGGCATGGAAGCGCCGCACCTCGTCAGGGTCTCGCGTGACCAGGGTGGGGCTGACGAATTGGGGGAACTCCATGATGGCGAGTTTTTCCGGGTGGTCGCGCAGCGCCGAGGGCCGGTTGAACACGCGCGCGCCTTCGCGCTGGGCCTGCTCCAGCAGGTGGGTGGCATAGAAGTACTCGCTGTCGAAGGGCGGGTCCTTGCGCATGAGGACCGCGTCGAACTCGGCCAGGTTGCGCACCCGGGTGTGGGTCTCGGTGAACCAGTCCTGTTCACCGCCCGTCAGCCGGATCTCGCGCACCCACGCGTGCACGCGTCCGCCCGAGCGCCAGCTGACATGACGCGGCTCGCAGGCGGCGATGCGGTGACCGCGCCGCTGCGCCTCGCGCATCATGGAGAAGGTCGTGTCCTTGTAGATCCTGAAGGACTCGAGCGGGTCGGCAACGAAAAGGATGTTCATAGGGCGATCTTGGAGCCGAGTTCGACCACGGCATTGTTGGGCAGCTTCAGGAAGTCCGCCGCCGCGCTGGCGTTGCGGTGCATCTGGGCAAAGAGTTTCTCCCGCCAGGGCGCCATGCCGGCACCGGTGCTCGGCACGACCACATCGCGCGACAGGAAATAGCTGGTGGTCATCGGGTCCAGCCCACAGCCACGGTTGCGCATCAGTTCCAGCGCGCGGGGCACGTCGGGGTCATTCTTGAAGCCGTAGTGGATGGTCACCTGCCAGCAGTCGTGCCCCAGGGCTTCGACCTGCAGCCGACGTCCCATGCCGATCCAGGGCACCTCGTGGCTGCTGACCGTCACGAAGAGGTTCTGCCGGTGCAGCACCTTGTTGTGCTTGAGGTTGTGCAGCAGCGCGTTCGGAACGGCGCCCGCCTCGGCCGACAGGAACACCGCCGTGCCCTCGACACGGATCGGCGGACTGACGAACACCGAATCCAGGAACGCGCGCAGGTCGATGGCATCGGTATGGAGCGCATCGTTGAGGATGGCGCGGCCTTTCTTCCAGGTCATCATCAGCACGAACAGCGCCCCGCCGATCAGCACGGGAAACCAGCCGCCTTCGAAAAACTTGAGCAGGTTGGACGCGAAGAAGGTCAGGTCGATGACGAAGAACACGCCGGTGGCGGCAATGCACAGCCACAGCGGAAAGCGCCAGGCATGCCGGATCACGAAGAAGGTGAGCGTGGTCGTGATGAGCATGTCCAGCGTCACCGCGATGCCATACGCCGACGCAAGGTTGCTCGAGGACCGGAACAGCACCACCGCCAGCACGATGGCCACGAACAGGCCCCAGTTGACCAGGGGCAGGTAGATCTGGCCGGTGTCGCGCACGCTGGTGTGCTGCACCTGCAGGCGCGGCAGGTAGCCGAGCTGGATGACCTGCTTGGTCACGCTGAACGCGCCGGTGATCAGCGCCTGCGAGGCGATCACCGTGGCGGCGGTGGCCAGCCCGACCAGGGGAAACAAGGCCCACCCGGGCGCCATCAGGTAGAAGGGGTTGGACACGGCCTCGGGCCGCTCCAGCAGCAGGGCCCCCTGGCCGAAGTAGTTGAGGGTGAGCGCCGGCATCACGACCGTGAACCAGGCGAGGCGGATCGGCTTCTTGCCGAAATGGCCCAGGTCGGCATACAGCGCCTCGGCGCCGGTCACCACGAGGACCACGGCTCCCAGGATGATGAAGGTGGTTCCGGGATACGCGAAGACAAAGCCGAGAGCGTGGTGCGGGCTGAGCGCCTGGAGGATTTCCGGATGCCGCAGGATCTGCGACACCCCCATCAGCGCGATCACCCCGAACCACACCAGCGTGATGGGTCCGAAGAATCGCCCGATGCCGCCGGTGCCGCGCTTCTGCACCGAAAAAAGAACGAGCAGGATCAGCAGCGTCAGGGGAATCACGAGCCCCTTGAATCTTGGCGAGATCACCTCCAGCCCCTCGACGGCCGAGAGCACCGAGATGGCGGGCGTGATCACGCCGTCGCCATAGAACAGGCAGGTGCCGAAGATGCCTATCGCCAGCAGGACGCTGCGCAGGCGCGGCTGGTCCTTGACCGCCTGCGACGCCAGCGCCAGCATGGCGACGAGGCCGCCCTCGCCGTTGTTGTCGGCGCGCAGGACCAGGGTCACGTACTTCAGGGAGACGATGACGGTCAGCGTCCAGAACAGGATGGACAGGATGCCGTAGACGTTGGCGTGGGTGAAGGGCACGTGGCCCGAGCCGAACACCTCCTTGACCGCGTAGAGCACGCTCGTGCCGATGTCGCCGTAGACGACGCCGATGGCGCCGAGCGTCAGGGCGGGAAGGGAAGATCGTGTGCTTGTCACCAGCAGGTGGCTGCGCCGCGTGCCGGCGAAGCGAAGGTCGGTCGGGTCGATATTGTGCGCCGCAACATGATCCGCGTCACTTCACCTGTCGTTCTGCACCGGCCGCGCGTTGCGGCGCGGCATCAGGGCGGTTCAGTCGTAGGTTTCCGCGTGCGGGTCGGTGGCCTCGAGTTCGTAGCTGGCCGCCAGCATGGCCAGACGGCCGATCACGCCATACATGTAGAAGCGGTTCGGTGCGCTGGCGCCGGGTTTCTGGCCTGGCTGCGGTAAGCGCGTACTCTCGGCGAAAGCCAGTGGCACGAAGCTCGCGCCGGGAGCATTGAGGTTCTCGTCGACGCCACGTTCGGCATGCACGCGGTAGAAGCCGCCGACCACGTAGCGGTCCATCATGTAGACCACCGGCTCGGCCACGGCGTCGTGGATGCGCTCGCCCGTCAGCACGCCCTCCTGGACGATGAGCTCCCCGGTGGGCGGGCCGTCCTTGGCCATCGCCGGTTTCGTGCGGCCCTTGCGATGCAGGGTCTCGAGTTCCTTGGCGTCGCGCACGGTCATGATGCCCATGCCGTGGCTGCCGTTGTCCGCCTTGACGATGGCAAACGGCTTCTCGTTGATGCCGTATTCCTTGTACTTCTTGCGCACGCGCCCCAGCAGGGTGTCGACCTGGGCGGCCAGTGCGTCGACCCCGGCGCCCCCGGTGAGGTCGAGCTCGCCGCAACGGCTGAACAGCGGATGGATCAGCCAGGGGTCGATGCCCAGCATCTTGCCGAAGCGCTTGGAGACCTCCTCGTAGCTCTGGAAGTGCCGGCTCTTGCG
>DAIMZU010000397.1:0-3716 GCA_036733845.1 Ramlibacter sp. | reverse complement strand
GCGCCAGGACGTGCAGACCGCGCAACAGGCGTTCAACCAGGTCAGCGACAACGCGGCCAAGGTCCGCCTGCAGTCGCTCACCCAGATGACCAACCTGAGGCTGCTCAATCCGGCGGTGGAACCGTCCCTGCCCGTGGGCATGAGCAAGCGCGGCACGCTCGCCGTCGCGCTCGGCCTGGGCATCATCCTCGCACTGGCCGGCGCGCTGCTCATCGAGCTGCTCAATCGCCGGGTCCGAACCATCGACGACGTGATCATGGCCACGCAGCTTCCCGTGCTGGCGTCCGTGCCCGCCGCGTCGCCCGGCCTCGCGGCCCTTCCCGGCGGGCGCCGCCCGCTGGCCCTGTCCCACGGGAGCGCTTCATGAACAGCCGTGTCCTTGCCATGCCCCGCGAGTCCGAGGGCGCCCTGACCCTGTCCCGCGAGGCTGGCCTGCCGATCGGCGCCCTGCTGGTCGATGGTGGCCGCATCACCTACGACGAGGCCGAGCGCATCCACGAGTACCAGGAACGCACCGGCCAGCTCTATGGCGAGGCGGGCATCGAGATGGGCCTTCTTACCGCACAGGACGTCAAGCTCGCCCTGGCCGTGCAGTTCGGGCACATCGCGCTGCCCCGTGATGCCGGCCTGAGCAACGAGCTGGTGGCCGCCTGGCAGCCGGACCACCCGGCCGTCGAGCACCTGCGCTCGCTTCGCAGCCAGCTGATGCTGCGCTGGTTCGAGAACGACGCGCACCATGCCGCCCTGGCCATCCTCAGCCCGGGCAAGGGCGAGGGGCGCAGCTACATCACGGCCAACCTCGCGGTGCTGTTCTCGCAACTGGGCAAGCGCACGCTGGTGATCGACGCCGACCTGCGCAGCCCGCGGCAGCACCGCATCTTCGGCATCCCGGGCCGGGTCGGCCTGTCGGCCGTACTCGCGGGCCGCAGCGGCCCGGATGCCGTGGTGGACATCAAGGGCGTTCCCAGCCTGTCCGTGCTGCCGGCAGGCATCTCGCCGCCCAACCCGCAGGAACTGCTCGCGCGCGAAGGACTGGCGCGGCTCATGTCTTCGTTGCGGTCGAGCTACGACGTGATCCTGGTCGACACGCCAGCCTCCGCGGGCTGTGCCGACGCAGTCACCGTCGCCTCGCGCGCCGGCGCGGCGCTGGTGGTGGCCTGCCGCGACTCCAGCAGCGTCCAGGGCATCTCGGCCCTTTCGGCGCAGCTGCGCGAGTTCAACGTCAGCGTGGTCGGTGCCGTGCTGAACGGAGCCGGCAAGGCATGAGGCTGTACGCCGATCCCCATGGCGGCGAGTGGCTGCCCCGGTGGCATGACCTGGTGCGGGTCATCGCCCGGGTCCACTCCGCGCGTGGGGAGCGGCAACTGCTCGACTGGCTCGGGCAGAACGACGAGCCGGTGGTGGTGACTTTCGTCAACGCGCAGGTCATGAACTCGGCGGCGGGCAGCCGGCGTTTCTTCGAGGCGGTGATGTGCGCCGACGTGGTCCTGCGCGAAGGCATGGGCCTGGCGCTGCTGCTGCGGCTGCTCAACCAGCGGCCCGGGCTCAACCTGCGCGCGAGCGAACTGGTGCCCAAGATCATGCGCGAGCATGCTGGCGGCACGCTGGCCCTGTTCGGCAGCCAGGACCCGGGCCTGACGCGGGCGCGACGCCTGGTCGCGCGCCGCATCGCGCCCGGCACCGCCTGCCTGCTGGCGCATGGCTACCACGACGTGGCGGTGTACGCGCGCCTGGCCGCGGTGCACCGGCCGCGGGTGATCGTGCTGGGCATGCCGGCCCATCGCCAGCATGAGGTCGCGGCCGTCCTGCGCGCGGCGCTGACCTACCCCTGCATCATCGTCTGCGCCGGCGGGCTCATCGAGGCGCTCGGCGAGCGCGAGCCGCCGCCGGCGGCCTGGCTCGAGGCGCTGGGGCTGGGCGGCCTGGTGCGGGCGCTGCGCGATCCGCGGCGCCTGCTGGGCAAGTCCATGGTCGACGCGGCCTTCCTGCACCGCACCCTCCGGCTGGCCATCGAAGGGCTGGCGCACGAACGCCCGGACATGTCGCGGGCGGGATGACATCCCTCCCGGCAGGACCGGCCCCATGAAGCAAACATGAATTCCGACGGAGAAGCGCTGTGATCCAGCCAGTCATCCTCTGCGGCGGCTCGGGCACGCGCCTGTGGCCGCTGTCCCGCAAGAGCTTTCCCAAGCAGTTCGTGCCGCTGGTCGGCGGCCGCAGCCTGCTGTCCCTCACGCTGGAGCGGGTGGGCGCGCTGTGCGGCACCGCTCCCGGGCAGCCCGGCGTGCTGTGTGTCGGGGCCGAGGAACACCGTTTTCTCGTGGGCGAAGCCCTGGATTCCTGTGGTGTCCGGGGGGAGTTGCTGCTCGAGCCGATCGCCCGCAATACGGCCGCGGCCATGGCCCTGGCCGCGCTGAACGCCCGCGAGCCCTCGCAGCTGCTGCTGTTCTGCCCCTCCGACCACCACATTCCCGATGCCGCGGCGTTCCGCGAGATGGTCCTCGGCGCGGTGCCCGCCGCTCGCGAGGGCGCCATCGTGACCTTCGGGGTGACGCCCTCGTGGCCGGCCACCGGCTACGGCTACATCGAGCAGGGTGCGCAGCGCGCCGGCGGCGGGCACGAGGTGCGCCGCTTCATCGAGAAACCCGATGCGCAGCACGCGCAGTCGCTGCTGCTCCAAGGCGGAGTGCTCTGGAATGCCGGCATCTTCCTGTGCCAGGCCGCCACGCTGGTGGAGGCGCTCGGCCAGCATGCGCCCGACATCCTCGCCCGCTGCCGCGAGGCCATGGCTTCGCCGCAGCGCGACGGGATCTTCATTCGGCCCGATCGCGCGCCGCTGGCCGACTGCCGCAGCGAAAGCATCGACTACGCCGTGATGGAGCACCACAAGGACATCGCCGTCTTTCCGTTCGGCTCGCAGTGGAGCGACGTGGGAAGCTGGAACGCGGTCGCGGACATGGCCCCTGCCGACGGCGATGGCAACCGCATCGAAGGGCACGGCATCGCTGTCGGCTGCAGCCAGGTCTACCTGCACGCGCCGCACCGCTGCGTCGTCGCGCTGGGGCTGCAGGACGTGGTGGTGGTCGACACGCCCGACGCGGTGCTGGTGGCGCGCCGGGGAGAAGCCGAGAAGGTCAAGGACGTCGTGGCGCAACTCGAGGCGCGCGGCATGCGCGAGTCGACCATCCACCGCAAGGTCAGCCGTCCCTGGGGCTCGTACGACAGCGTCGACGAAGGGGCCCGCTTCCAGGTCAAGCGCATCGTGGTCAAGCCCGGTGCCGCCCTGAGCCTGCAGAAGCACTACCACCGTGCCGAGCACTGGATCGTGGTCAAGGGCACCGCCGAGGTCACCCGTGGCACCGAGACCTTCCTGATCACCGAGAACCAGTCCACCTACATCCCCCTGGGTGAGGTGCACCGCCTGCGCAACCCCGGCAAGACCCCGCTGGAGTTGATCGAGGTGCAGTCGGGCAGCTACCTCGGCGAGGACGACATCGTGCGCCTGGAAGACCAGTATGGCCGCCGCAAGGAGAACGAATGAACGCGGGCGGCTTTCCCCAGGTCGAGATCCACGGCATCCCCTTTGCCGCCATCCGCGAGCGCGAAGCCGCCCGGCACGTGGCGGAAAGCGCTGCCCGCGGCGTGGGCGGCTGGGTCGTGACACCCAACCTCGACATCGTGCGCCAGTGCGCGCGCGATCCGGACACGGCCCGCAT
>DAIMZU010000396.1:0-3723 GCA_036733845.1 Ramlibacter sp. | reverse complement strand
GGGGGCGGGGGTGACGGGAGCACTGGGGGTTGCGGTCCGCGATGCGCGAGGCTTGGGCGCTGGCGCCGCCTTGGGCGCTGGCGATGCCTTCACCGGCCCGGCACCCTTGGCTGGCGCCGGCGCGGCCGCTTTTGGAGCCGGCTTAACCATGGACGGCTTGGCCACGGCAGGCTTGGCGGCCGATGCCTTGGCAGCGGGCGCCTTGGGTGCCGGCTTGGTGGCGCTGGCCTTGGACGCGGCCTTCACCGGCGCTTTGGCGGCTGGCTTCCTGGCGGCAGCACTGGGTGGGGTGGGCACGGCCTTGCGCGCCGGTGGCGCGGCCTTCGGCTTCGCCGGGGCCTTGACGGCCTTGGCGACGGGTTTCTGGGCCTTTGCGGCGGCCTTGGGTTGCGGCTTCACTTCCTGCCTCCTCGCGGCTGCGGCCTCGGCGGGCCGCGCGCGGCGGTTCGATGGCACGGGCTTTCGTGCCGGCGAACCGCCTCCTAGGGGCCGAGTTATACCTTGATTGGCTTGCGGCTCGGCTTTTGCGGGCGCTCCTGCGGACGGAAAACCCATCAGTTGCAGAAGTGAGACAAGCATCGCGGCCCGGCAAGGTCATGAAAGCGGCAGCGTACCGCAGGATGTGGCGCGGCTGCCGCACCCAAAACGGGCCGAATTGCGCCAGGTCATGCCGGCACGTCCTGGGACACGAGGCATTGTTCCAGCCCCTGCAGGAAGATGTCCCGCGGCAGGTCGATGCCGATGAAGACCATCTTGCTCTGCCGTGACTCACCCTCGGCCCATGCCGGGCCGAGGTCGCTGCCCATCAGCTGGTGCACGCCCTGGAAGATCACCTTGCGGTCGGTGCCCGCCATGTGCAGCACGCCCTTGTAGCGCAGCATGCGCGGCCCGTAGATGTTCACGATGGCACCCAGGAAGTCCTCCAGGCGGGCGGGGTCGAAGGCGCGCTCGGCCTTGAAGACGAAGCTCTTGACGTCGTCGTCGTGGTGGTGATGGTGGCCGTGGCCGCCATGGGCATGCGAAGGATGGTCGCAGTGCTCGCCATGCTCATGGTCGTGGTCGTGGTCGTGCGCATGGCCATGGTCGTGGCCCGCATGCGCATGCCCGTCGTCCCTGAGGAAATCCGGGTCGATCTCGAGTTTGGCGTTCAGGTTGAAGCCACGCAGGTCGAACACCTGCGAGATCGGCACCTCGCCGAAATGCACCTTGTGGATCGGCGCCCTCGGGTTCATGTGCTTGAGCCGGTGGACCAGGGCTTCGGTCTCCTCGGCAGGCACCAGGTCGGTCTTGCTGATGAAGATCTGGTCGGCAAAGCCCACCTGCCGGCGCGCCTCCTGGCGGTCATTGAGCTGCTGGGCGGCATGCTTGGCATCAACCAGGGTCAGGATGGAGTCGAGCAGAAAGCTTTCGGCGACCTCGTCGTCCATGAAGAATGTCTGCGCGACCGGGCCCGGGTCGGCCAGCCCGGTCGTTTCGATCACCACCCGGTCGAATTCGAGCAGGCCCTGGCGCTTCTTGGCGGCCAGCATCTGCAGCGTGGCCCGCAGGTCCTCGCGGATCGTGCAGCAGATGCAGCCATTGCTCATCTGGACGATCTGCTCTTCCGTATCGCTGACCAGGATGTCGCTGTCGATGTTCTCGGCGCCGAACTCGTTCTCGATGATGGCGATCCTGAAGCCGTGCTTCTCGCCCAGGACCCGCTTGAGCAGCGTGGTCTTGCCGGAGCCGAGGAAGCCGGTGAGGATGGTGGCGGGAATGAGGCTCATGGCGTTTTCCGGGATCTTGCGAGGGCGGCAGTGTAGTCGACTCGGGCTGGGTGCGGCCAGCACGGCCGCCGGTCGCCCGACCGTTCAGTCCTTTCGCACGACCACCAGGCCCTTGAGGTACTCGCCTTCGGGGAAGGCCAGCGTCATGGGGTGGTCTGGCGCGCCGCCGAGCCGCTCGGGAATGTAGCCGTCGACGCCCGCGTCCGCTGCCGCCGAGGCCACGATCTTGTGGAACAGCTCGAACGGGATGCCGCCCGAGCAGGAATACGTGAACAGCACCCCTCCCGGCGCCAGCAGCGTCAGGCCCAGCCGGTTGATGTCCTTGTAGGCGCGGGCGGCGCGCTCGGCATGGGCCGCGGAGGGCGCGAGCTTGGGCGGATCGAGCACGATGGCATCGAAGCTGCGGCCTTCGGCGATCAACCGCCGCAGCGAGGCGTTGACGTCGGCGTCCAGGAACTCGCAACGCGAGGCGTCGCACCCGTTCAGGGCCACGTTCTCGCGGGCGCGCTCCAGCGCGGGCGCCGAGGAATCGATGGAGGTGACGTGGCCGGCACCGCCCGCCAGCGCGGCGACCGTGAAGCCGCCGGTGTAGCAGTAGCAGTTGAGCACCCGGGCCACACCGAGTCGCCGGGCGTAGTCGCTGAACTTGCGGCGGCTGTCGCGCTGGTCGAGATAGAAGCCGGTCTTGTGCCCGGTCGCGATGTCGATGGACAGCTGCCAGTCGTGCTCGCGGATGCGCAAGGTGGTGCTGCCCTCGCCACGCAGCCAGCCCGTCGCCGGCGCCAGGCCCTCGAGCTGGCGCGCGTTCGCATCCGAGCGCTCGTACAGCTTCGAGAGGCCGGTGGCCCGCAGCAGCGCATCGGCCAGGACCGGCTTCCAGCGTTCGACGCCGGCCGCCAGGAACTGTGCCACCAGGGTGTCGCCGTAGCGGTCGACAACCAGCCCCGGAAGCCCGTCGGATTCTCCGTGGACCAGGCGCAGCCCGTCGCTGTCAATGGGCATGCGCTCGCGCGCGGCCACGGCGCGGGCCACCGTGCGCTCCAGGAATGCGGGGTCGATGCGCTGCTGCGCATCGAAGCTCCAGGCGCGCGCCCGGATGCGGGAGGCGGGGCTGAAGGCGGCCCAGGCCAGGAAGCTGCCGTCGTCCGCCTCGATGCGGACCGTCTCGCCGGAGTCGGCACCGCCCTTGGCAATGGCCGATTCGAAGATCCAGGGATGTCGTCGCAGCAGCGACCGCTCCTTGCCGGGGCGCAGGCGGATGGATTTCATTCGCCGATTGTCGCAGCGGGCGCCGCAGCGACTGGGGTCTCAGTCCTTGCGCCGCGCCCGCGGGTGCGCCGCGTCGTAGGCCTTGGCCAGGTGCTGGAAGTCGAGCCGCGTGTACACCTGGGTGGTCGCGATGTCGGCATGTCCCAGCAGCTCCTGGACTGCGCGCAGGTCGCCGCTGGACTGCAGCAGATGGCTCGCGAAGGAATGCCGCAGCATGTGCGGGTGCACCGGCGTGGCCAGCCCGGCGCGCAGGCGGCGCTTGTGCAGCAGCCCCCACACGGCCCGCGAATTGATCCGCTGGCCACGCACGCCCACGAACAGGGCCGGCCCGGCAGCCCCCGGACCCGCGGCGCGCATGCCGAGCCAGGCCTGCACGGCGGCCACGGCCGGCCGCCCCACGGGCACGCTGCGCCGCTTGCTGCCCTTGCCCAGCACGTGCGCCTCGGCGGCGTCCAGGTCGAGCCAGCCGCGCGCCTCGCGAGAGGCCCGGACATCGAGCGAAACCAGCTCCCCCACCCGCAGCCCGCAGCCGTACAGCAGTTCGACGATGGCCGCGTCCCGGGCGTCGCTCCAGGGGTCTGCGGCCGCATCGTGGAAGGCGGCAAGGCGCACCGAGTCGTCCACGCTCAAGGCCTTGGGCAGCGGCCGGGGCGCCTTGGGCGCACGCACCTCGAGCACCGGATTCGAC
>DAIMZU010000395.1:0-3735 GCA_036733845.1 Ramlibacter sp. | reverse complement strand
CGGTATGACCGGGAGGGGGGTTCCCGCTTTCGCAGCAATGACGGGAGGGGGGTGCCCGCTTTCGCGGTATGACCGGAATGCGGCCCTAGAATGCCCCCATGGAAGCCACCCGGATCATTGCCGTGCGCCACGGCGAGACCGCATGGAATGCCGACAGCCGCATCCAGGGACACACCGACATCGCGTTGAACGACAGGGGCCTGTGGCAGGCCCGCCGAGTTGCGCATGCACTTCGGGGCACGGCGCCTTCAGCCGTCTACTCCAGCGACCTGCTGCGCGCCTGGGCCACCGCCCAGCAGGTCGCGGCAGAGGCCGGCCTGCAGGTGGTGGCCGAACCCGGCCTGCGCGAGCGCCGATTCGGCGCCTTCGAGGGCCGCACCTTCCGCGAGATCGAGCAGTCGCTCCCCGAGGCCGCACGCGCCTGGCGCAGCCGCGTTCCGCACTGGGAGCCGCCCGGCGGTGGCGAATCGCTGGTGCAGTTGCGCGAGCGCATCCATGCCACCGTGCACCGGCTGGCTGCCCGCCATGCCGGCGGGCTCGTGGTGCTGGTCGCCCATGGCGGGGTGCTCGACGCGCTGTACCGCCTGGCCACGGGGCAGCCGATCGAATCACCGCGCACCTGGGAGCTCCCCAACGCCGCCATCAACCGGCTGCTGTGGACGCCCGAGGCGCTCACGCTGGTCGGCTGGTCCGACACGGCCCACCTGGAAGACGACGCACTCGATGAAACCATCGCATGACACCCTGAAGCAGCTCGTCGGACAGCCGGTTGGCGTGATCGACACGCCGGCCGCCGTGGTCGACCTGGATGCCATGCAGCGCAACCTCACGCGCATGGCGGAGTTCGCGCGCAAGCACGACATCCGCTGGCGCGCGCACGCCAAGATGCACAAGTGTGCCGCGATCGCGCGGCTGCAGGTGCAGGCGGGTGCCAGCGGCATCTGCGTCCAGAAGACCGCCGAGGCCGAGGTTATGGCCGCGGGCGGCGTCACCGACATCTACATCACCAACGAGGTCGTCGACCCCGGCAAGCTCGCGCGCGTGGCCGCGTTGGCCCACCGCCTCGCGGCGCAGGGCGGCAAATTGTCCATCGCCGTCGATCACCCCGAAGGCGTCCGCCGCCTGGCCCACGCCATGGAAAAGGCGCGCGCGCAGGCCGAGGCGCCCGCCCTCATCGACGTCTTCGTCGAGATCGACGTGGGGCACCACCGGTGCGGCGTGGCACCGGGCGCGCCCGCGCTGGCGCTGGCGCTCCAGGTGCGCCGGCACCCGGCCCTGCGCCTGGCCGGCCTGCAGGCCTATCACGGCCGCGCGCAGCACCTGCGCACCGCACGCGAACGGCACGACGCGGTCGCGGAGGTGGTCCGAGACGTGCAGGCCACCCGCTCGCTGATGGCCGCCGAAGGCGTTCAGGTCAAATGCGTGACGGGCGCCGGCACCGGCACCATGGTCTGCGAGGCCGCCAGCGGGGAATTCAACGAGCTGCAGGCCGGCTCCTTCCTGTTCATGGACGCCGACTACGCCGCCAACGAGCGCGACCCGGCGCAGCCGGCCTTCGAACACGCGCTTTTCATCAAAACGCAGGTGATGAGCGTGTCGGCATGGCATGCGGTCTGCGACGCAGGCCACAAGAGCCACGCCATCGACAGCGGGCTGCCGCGGGTGCATGCACTTCCGGGCACCCCGGCGATGGTCTTTGCCAATGGCGGCGACGAGCACGGCGTGCTCCGGCCGCTCGCCGCCGGTGGCGCCCTGCCGGCGCTGGGAGACACCGTCTGGCTGGTGCCAGGACACTGCGACCCAACGGTGAACCTGCACGACCACCTCATCGGCGTTTCGGGCGGCCTGGCCGACGGACGCGTCGAGCGGATCCTGCGGGTCGATGCGCGGGGTGCGCTGGGCTGATCCCTGTCAGCCGGCGTGCTCTCGCGGTGCGTCGCTCGCGATGCGCCCGTCCACCATCTCGACGATGCGGTCGCAGCGGGCGGCAAGCCGTGGGTCGTGCGTGACCACCAGGAAGGCCGTTCCGCGCTCCGCGTGGATGCGCCGCAGGAGCGCGAACACCTCGTCGGAGGACGCGGTGTCCAGGTTGCCAGTGGGCTCGTCGGCCAGGACCAGCGCCGGCTGCATGACCAGCGCCCGGGCGATCGCCACCCGCTGCTGCATGCCGCCCGACAGCTGCGAGGGCCGCTTGGCCATCGCCTGGGACAGGCCGACGGCGTCGAGCAGTTCGCAGGCGCGGCGCCGCACCGCATCCGGCACCCGGCCCTGCGCCGCGAGCACCGGCAGGGTCACGTTCTCCAGCGCACTGAAGGCCGGCAGGAGGTGGTGGAACTGGAACACGAAGCCCAGGGTCTGCCGCCGCCGCAGCGTCAGTGCGTCGTCGTCGAGCGCCTGCACGGCCTCGCCCTGCAGCCGATAGCTGCCGGCGCTCAGTCGCTCGAGCAGGCCCAGGATGTTCAGCAGCGTGCTCTTGCCGGAGCCCGAGGGGCCGATCAGCGCGGCGAACTCGCCCGGCGCGATGCGCAGCGACACGCCGTGGAGCACCTCGGTCTCGCTGGGCAGGCCGACGTTGTAGCACTTGGCCACCTCCGACAGTTCGACGAGCGGGACCTGCGGATCCATGTCAGATGCGGATCGCCTGGGCCGGATCCATCCGGGCCGCGCGGCGGGCCGGGGCGATCGCCGCCAGCACGCCGCACACGATGGCCAGCCCGGCGACCTGCAGCGCCTGCTGCGGCGGCAGGGTGATCGAGAACAGCGGCAGCCCGTCGGACCCGCGCACGAAGGTGGTAAAGGCCTTGATCATCCCGACTGCCAGCACCACGCCGAGCACCGACCCCGCCGCGCCGACGACCGCCCCCTGGACGAGGAACAGCCGCAGCACCTGCCCGCGCGTCGCACCCATCGCGCGCAGGATGCCGATCTCGCGGCGCTTCTGCACCACCGAGACCACCAGCACGCTGGCGATGCCCAGTACCACTACCACCAGCACCACCGCCCGGATCAGCATGGTGCTGATCGATTGCGCATTCAGCGCGGAGACCAGCTGCGCATTGCTCTCCTGCCAGCTCTCGACCTTGTAGGGCAGGCGCGTGCGCAGCGACTGGGCCTGCTCCTGGGCGGTCCAGACATCGTGCAAGGTCAGGTCGAGCCCGGTGACACCCCCCGGCAGGCCGAGCAGGTTCTGCGCGCTGCGCAGGCCGACGTACACCGTGCGCCGGTTGAGGTCGCGTACGCCCAGGTCGACCAGCGCCGTCACTCGCACCGGCTCGGTGGAACGGGCGGTCTGCAGGGTGATGCGGTCGCCGACGCGGACGCCGAGATCCTGCGCGAGTTCGCGACCGACGATGGCGTCGCCCGGCTCCAGGGTGGGACGCCCGTCGACGGTCTTGCCGCGCAGGCCGACGACCCGGTCATGGCGGTCGAGGTAGATGCCCATCAGGGCGATGGCCAGGCTGGCCTCGCCGCGCAGCGCCAGGCCGCTGCCGGACACCAGCGGCGACACTGCGGCGATGGCGGGGTCGGATTCGAGCAGCGGCACCAGGGCCTGCCAGTTCTCCACGGCCCGAAGCCGTTGCGCCCGCGGCTGGACCTGTGTGATCGCGACGGTGCCGGCCGCAGGCGTCGCCGCGGACAGCACGGCGTCGTCGGGGGCGCGGACCGTCACATGGGCCTGCGCCCCCAGGGTCTTGGTCAGGGTGTTGCCCTGCAGTCCGGTGACCAGGGCCGAGA
>DAIMZU010000394.1:0-3744 GCA_036733845.1 Ramlibacter sp. | reverse complement strand
GGGTCTGCATCAGGCCCACCAGCGCCATCTTGGCCGCGCCATAGTTGCTCTGGCCGAAATTGCCGTACAGGCCGGTGGATGACGTGGTCAGCACGATGCGCCCGTATTTCTGCCCCACCATGTGCGGCCACGCGGCCTTGCAGACGTGGACGGCGCCCATGAGATGCACCTCGAGCACCTGCCTGAAGTCGGACAGGTCCATCTTGGAAAAGGTCTTGTCGCGCAGGATACCGGCGTTGTTGACCAGCACGTCGACCCGCCCCCAGGTGTCCAGCACCTGCTGGATCATCTGCTCGACGGCTCCGTAGTCAGTGACCGAAGCGGCATTGGCGATGGCCTCGCCGCCGGCCGCGCGGATCTCGCGGGCGACCGCTTCGGCGGCGCCGACGGATCCGCCCGAGCCATCCAGGGTGCCGCCGAGGTCGTTGACGAGCACGCGGGCACCGCGCGCTGCAAGCGCAAGGGCATGCTGACGGCCCAGGCCGCCACCTGCGCCGGTGACCACCGCCACGCGTCCGCTGAAATCGAGAGCCATGGACTGTCCGCCTCCGTGTTGCTGTCCAGCCGCCACTCTAGCAGGGGCGGGCCGGCGCCGCGCTGGCAGCGCGCCGGAACCGCAGGGTCCTAGACCGACGCGAGGGCCGGGGCAATGGCCTGGCTGGACCGGCCCAGGCGTTCGGGCGCGACGTATTGCTGCCGGTAGATCTCGAACGGGAGCGTGTCTCGTGCCTCGATGTCGCGCTGGTCCTGCAGCGACTGCTCGCTCAGCTGCGCAAAGCGCGTCTGCTGCGCCGCACTGAATGGCAGGCTCAGCAGCTTGCTGCGCGCGCTGAGTGAGTGTGCGGCGGCAAACGCTGCGAACGAGCCGTTGAAGTCGTCGCGGATGCTGGCCAGCACACGCGCCGAAGGCAGCAGCGCAGGCTCTTCGAGCACACCCTGCGCGGCACGCAATGCATCGCAGTGATCGGTCGTGCCCTGCGCCTGGTCGAGCAGCTGTGCGTAAGGCTCGCAGGCGGCCAGCAACTCGCCGGCCCACTGCACCAGCGGCACCTGGGCGCCAGAGCGCTCGAGCATGAGCCCCGGCTGCCGTCCGAAGGCGGCCGTGCGGTGCTGGTTGCGGCCGATCTCGGCGATTTCTTCGGGCGTGTCCGGCGGGCTGCCGCTGCACAGGCAGTGCAGCAGGAACACGTCGAGGAAGCGCATGGTGGGCGCCTTGATGCCCACCGGGATGAAGGGATCGAGGTCGAGCAGGCGCACCTCGACGTATTCCACGCCACGCTCGCGCAGCGCATGCAGCGGCCGCTCGCCGGGGAAGATCACCCGCTTGGGCCGGATCACGCCGTAGAACTCGTTCTCGATCTGCAGCAGGCTGGTGGCAAGCTGGTTGTACTCGCCGCCCGGGCCGAGCAGGCCGACCGCCTCGTAGGCCGGATAGGGGCGCGTGAGCGCATCGTGCAGCGACGCCGCGTAGCCTTCGAGTCCGTTGTAGCTCACGGCCAGGCTGGCCTGGGCATCGCTCTGGTAGCCCAGCCGCCCCATCCGCAGGGAGGTGGCATGCGGCATGTGGAGCGTGCCCTCGCCCAGCGGTTCCAGCGCGTGCTCGCGCCCGGCCACGAAAGACGCGCACAGCGCAGGGGAAGCGCCGAAAAGGTAGAGCAGCAGGAAGGCATGGCGGCGGAAATTGCGGATCAGCGCAAAGTAGTCGTCGCTGTCCACGCCGGGCAAGGACCAGTTGTAGTGGATGCCCGAGATGGTCTGCATGCGGCGGCCATAGCGGTGCGCCAGGCCCATGCGGTAGACGCTCTTGGCGCGCCCGACGTTGGAGGCGCCGTAGCGGCCGATCGGGATGGTCTCGTCCGCGGGCAGCTTGCAGGGCATGCTGGAGGCCCAGAGCACCTCGTCACCGATGTGCCGCAGCGTGAACTGGTGGATCCGGAGCAACTCCTCCAGGCAGGTCTCCGGGGTCTCGTGGACGCCGGTGATCAGCTCGACCTGGGACTCGCTGTAGTCGGTGGTGATGTGGGGGTGCGTGAGCGCGGAGCCCAGCGCCTGCGGATGGGGTGTGAGCGCGAGTTCGCCTGCGGGCGTTGCGCGCAGGCTTTCCTTCTCCACCCCGCGGCGAATGCCTTTCAGCCGCTGCGCATCGGGTGCGCGAAGGCCCTGGCCGGAGGAGGTCGTCATGAATGGCAAGAACAGGTCATGGGACCGCCGAAGGTAACACCTTTGCGAAACGGCCGCTGCCCGCCCCGGCCGGCTGGGTCTAGCTTGCGGCCAGCCTGGCGCGCAGCCAGTACTGCAGCCGGGCTACCTCATCCATGGAAACCGTATGCGCGACGGGGAATTCGTGCCACTCCACCGGATGGCCCAGCGCCTGCAGTGCGTCGCGGCTGGCGCGGCCCCGCTCGACGGGCACGATGTCGTCGTGGACGCCATGGGCAAGGAACACCGGCAGGTCGGCATTGGCGGGGTGCCGCTCGGCGGCCAGGCTGGCGGCCAGCGGCAGGTAACCCGACAGCCCGGCGACACCACCCAGCCGATGGCCGTGCCGCAGGCCGGCGGCGAGCGACATGGCGCAACCTTGGGAAAATCCGGCGAGCACGATCCGGCTGGCCGCGATGCCCCGGTCCTGCTCTCGCGCCAGCAGGGCGTCGATGGCCGAGATCGAGCGGCGAACCCCACCCTCGTCCTCCCGCCGCTGCAGGTCCATTCCCAGAATGTCGTACCAGGCGCGCATGCGCCAGCCGTTGTTGATGGTGACCGGGATCACCGGCGCATGCGGAAACACGAAGCGCACCGGGCCGACGGCGGCCAGGTCGAGCGCCTGCGCCACCGGGACGAAGTCGTTGCCGTCGGCTCCGAGTCCATGCAGCACGATGATGGAGGCGGCCGGCCGGGGGCCGGTTTCGAGCTCGATGGTCTCGAGCGGGTCGGTGGCTTGGCTCATGGGTCCCTGTGTGATGGTGCGGGGCCATTGTCCTACGGGCGCGAGCCGCGGTGTTTTGCAAACTGACGCATTGCAACCAAGGAGCGAGCATGCAGATCCAAGTCAACGCCGGGGAAGGCATCAGCGGCAGCGAGGCCCTGGAACGATGGGCGAACGAACACCTCCAGTCGTCACTGGCACGCTTCAGCGAAGACCTCACGCGCATCGAGGTCCAGCTGACCGACGAGAACAGCGGAAAGGGCGGCGCCGACGACAAGCGCTGCCTGCTGGAGGCCCGCCCGACAGGAATGGACCCGATCGTGGCGGAGCACCGCGCCGAAAACCTGGACATGGCGGTACGGGGTGCGACCCAGCGCCTGGTCACAGTGCTTGACCGCACGCTTGGCAAGCACGACCGCAAGGACCGGCGGGACCGCGAAACCATCCGGCGGGCGACTGACGGGACGGTCTGAAAGCGACCCCTGCCTACACCCGATGGCGCCGGTGCCTTTCGCTGCAGATGAGCCCCGTGCCCCGACATTGGGGGTGTGCCCGACCCGGCCTCGCGCCACGACGACAGGGATCCCGCCCTCGCACCGCATGCGATCCGCGCGGACCATTGTCCAGTGAGGCCGGGTCGGCGCCCCTTCGCGAATGATCCTGGGACAATGAGAACAGAGCCGGCAAATGCCGGCTCTTTCAATTGGAGCAGCCAAAGAAAAGAGCCGGCAGGTGCCGGCTCTTTCAGTAGGCGCAAACCGCTTTAGTTGCGATCGGCGCGAACGGCACGGTCGGTGCGGGTGGTGGTCGTCGTGTCGGTG
>DAIMZU010000393.1:0-3745 GCA_036733845.1 Ramlibacter sp. | reverse complement strand
CGGCCCCTGGAATCCCCCCGCGCGCAAGGTCAGCACCAGCGTGTCGCGCCAGCCGCGGCCGGTGCCTTCCGGCTGGATGGGCGTGGTCTCGTGGATCATGCGCTCGTCGTCCAGCAGCAGCAGGCTCCAGGGTTCGGACAGGGTGAAGCGCATGCCGACCGGGCCGTCGGCCTGGAACACCCGGGTCTCACCGCCCTTGATGCCCGAGCGGGCGACCAGGAACACGGCCACCAGGTCGACCCCGTCGCGGTGCGCGCCTTCGGGCGTGGGGCGGCCGATGCCCCCCTCGGTGTCGATGCGGAACTGGTGGGCTTCGGCGAACCAGGGCTGCTCACCCTTGAGGATCGACGCCCGGTTCCCGAGGCCGGCGAGCAGGCGTTGCCACGCGGCCGAGCCGATCACGCCGGCCTCCATGGGCTCGAACCAGCGCTCCATGCCGCCGTGCAGCGCGTTGTACTCGAGCGGTTGCCAATGGGCGCGATGCGGCGCCAGGCGCACTTCGCTGCCCTCGATCACGAAGTTGGCATGCCGGCGCCTGCGGTAACGGCCGCCGTCGCGCAGGTACTCGTCAGGGGGCAGGCGATCCCAGGAAGGGGTCCAGGCCTGCAGCTCGTCCAGTGTGCAGTCCGTCAGCTGGCACACGGTGCCGGCGCCGGCCACGGCGAATCCTTCGCGGAGCAGTTGCGGATCGATGCGGTCGGCGGATGTCAGGGGCACGGGGAGGGACATCCCCTGAGCTTAGCTCAGCCCTCACAGGGAGTTCAGGGCTCGACCTTCACGCCTTTCCAGAACGCCACGCGGCCGCGCACTGCCTCGGCTTCGGGTCTGGGGTCGGGGTAGTACCAGGCGGCGTCCGTATTCAGCTCGCCATCGACCAGCAGCGAGTAGTAGCTGGCCTGTCCTTTCCAGGGGCAGGTGCTGCGGTGATTGCTGAAGGTGACATAGCGACGATCCAGCGAGGCGTCGGGAAAGTAGTGGTTGCCCTCCACGAGCACGGTGTCGTCGCTCTCGGCGATCACGGCGCCGTTCCAGGTGGCTTTCATGGTGCTTCTCCTCGGGCGGGTTGTGCGGTGGCGTGCCTGCCGCCTCAGGCGGGTGCCCCCAGCCAGTGGACACTGAACCAGTGGTGCTTGTCCAGCCAGACTGGGCCGGGCTGCAAGCCTGCCTGTTGCGCCAGGCGCCGCAGGCTGTCGACGGTGAACTTGCGGGAGTTCTCGGTATGCAAGGTCTCGCCTTCCTCCATGCGGTGCGGCTGCCCGCAGACCTGCAGGTCCTGCCGCCTGCGGCTGACCAGGTGCATCTCGATGCGCTGTTGCGGCGCGTTGTAGAACGCGCTGTGGGCGAAGGCATCCAGGTCGAAATCGCAACCGGCTTCGCGATTGGCGCGGGCGAGCAGGTTCAGGTTGAAGGCGGCAGTGACACCCTGCGTGTCGTTGTACGCGGCGTGCAGGACCGCAGGGTCCTTGATGAGGTCCACTCCCAGCAGCAGCCCGCCCCCGCGCAGGACCTGCGCGGCCGAGCGAAGGAAGCGCAGCGCCTCGGCAGGGCTGAAGTTTCCCAGGGTCGATCCCGGGAAAAACCCCACGCGGCGCACGCCGGCTTCGGGCGCGGGCAGCAGCAGCCGCCGGGTGTAGTCGGCCGCGAGCGGTTGGACGTCGAGTCCGGGGTAGTCGCGGCGCAGTGCGGCGGCCGCCTGTGCGAGGTGACCGGCCGAGATGTCGATCGGCCGGAAGCGCTGGGGCGCATCGAGGGCGTCCAGCAGCACGCGCACCTTGTCGCAGGAGCCGGCGCCGAACTCGACGATCTCGGCGCGGGGGCCGACCAGCCGGGCCATGTCCCCGGCGTGCGCGCGGAGGATGCCCATCTCCGTTCGCGTGGGGTAGTACTCGGGCAGGTCGCAGATCCGGTCGAACAGGCGCGAACCCTCGTCATCGTAGAACCACTTCGGCGAGATCGACCGGGGGCGAGCTGCGAAGCCCCGGCGCAGGTCTCGCGCGAACTCACCGCCCGCGGTGGCGGACTCGGCGGGCGACTGGCCGAGGGCGCTGGCGCGGTTCATGCCGGCTGCCGGGCCAGCCTCAGCCCGCTGAACTGCCAGCGCGCCGCCGGCGGGAAGAAGTTGCGGTAGCTGGGCCGCGCGTGCCCGGCGGGCGTCGCCAGGCTGCCGCCTCGCAGCACGATCTGGCCGACCATGAACTTGCCGTTGTATTCGCCCGCGGCACCCACCAGCGGGCGGAAGCCGGGGTAAGGATCGTAGGAGGAGCGGGTCCATTGCCAGGCCACGCCGGTCGCCTGGCGCAGTCCGGCGAGCGTGCAGGCGGCCTCCCACTCGAACTCCGTCGGCAGACGGGCGCCCGCCCATTGCGCATAGGCCGAAGCCTCGTAGAAGCTCAGGTGAGTGACCGGTGCGGACGGATCGAGCGCCTGCACACCGTGCAGCCCGAACACCTGCCATTCGGCCGAGGGCGCGCGAGGATCGTCCGGCGCAATCCAGTAGCCGGGGGCCTGCCAGCCCTGCCCCTGGACGGTGGCCCAGCCGTCGGAGAGCCAGTGCGCGGGCTCGCGGTAGCCCCCATCGGCCATGAACTCGAGCCACTCGCCGCAGGTGACGAGCCGGTCGGCGATGTCGAAGGGCTGCAGCAGCACCGCGTGGCGCGGGCGCTCGTTGTCGAAAGCGAAGCCGGCGCCGTCATGGCCCACCTCGGCGACGCCGCCCGGATGGTGAAGCCAGCGCGGCCCGGCCAGGGCAGTCGCCCCCGATGCCAGCCGCAGCGGCCGCTCGGCGCGGCGGTAAGCAGGGAGAAGGGGGTTGCACCCCAGCGTGTGCAGGATGTCCGTGAGGATCAGTTCCTGGTGCTGCTGCTCATGCTGCAGCCCGAGTTCGAGCAGCGGTGCAGCCGCCGTCCAGGCTTGCTCCCCTGCGTGCCCGGTGAAGTCGGCGATGGCCTCGTCGACATGGGCGCGGAAGGCATGCACTTCCTCCAGCGAAGGCCGGGTGAGCAGTCCACGCTGGGGCCGCGGATGGCGCGGGCCCAGCGACTCGTAATACGAGTTGAACAGGAACGCGAAGCGCTCGTCGAAGGGGCGATAGGAAGGCTCGTGCGGCTGCAGAACCACGGCCTCGAAGAACCAGCTGGTGTGCGCGAGGTGCCACTTGGTGGGGCTGGTGTCGGGCATGGACTGCACGCACTGGTCCTCGGCCGACAGCGGGGCGGCAAGCGCGAGCGAATGGGCGCGCACCTGCTGGAAATTCTCCAGCAGGGCGGCCCGCTGCTGCGGAACGGCTCTGCGGGCCGGTGAAGTCGTGGCTTGCATGGGCGCAGGCGGCTCCTGGGTGCGGGCGCGCGCCCTCCGCTTGCGCCCTGGGTTGTCCTCGGGCGCAGGTTAACCCAGATGGGGCGGCCGTGGGGCCGCTGGGCGTCTCAGGTGGCTTCGGCAAGGACTGCTTCGCGCAGCCAGGCCCTGACAGTCTCGACGTGCTCGCGCTCGGTCTCGAGCGCGACCGTGAACGCCTGGGCCATGTCGCTCTGCCCCGCCTGTTCCGCCAGCTCGACCAGCAACTCCCAGCTTGCGTTGTCGCCCAGCTCGACCATGAGCAACGCATTGAGCGCCTGCGCGACAGAGGTTCGCGGATCGGTGATGACCTGCAGGTGCCCGAGGGCTGTGACACCGGCGACATCGGCACAAGGAGTCATCGCGGTCGGGTCGGCGCCCAGCTGCCGCACAAACTTGGCCACCATGTGGA
>DAIMZU010000392.1:0-3746 GCA_036733845.1 Ramlibacter sp. | reverse complement strand
GCAGGCGGGCTGGTCGGGCCGGCGCTTCGCCGTGGCCGCCGCCAATCCGCTGGCCACGCAGGCCGGGCTGCAGGTGCTGCGCGAGGGCGGGAGCGCCATCGACGCCGCGATCGCGGTGCAGATGGTGCTGACGCTGGTCGAACCGCAGTCCAGCGGCATCGGCGGCGGTGCCTTCCTGATGCACTGGGATGGCCGCGAGGTCGAGGCGTTCGACGGGCGCGAGACGGCGCCGGCCGCAGCCGACGAAAAACTGTTCCTGTCGGCCGACGGCAAGCCCCTGCCCTTCATGGACGCGGTGGTGGGCGGCCGCTCGGTCGGCACGCCGGGGGCGGTGCGCATGCTGGAACTCGCCCATCGGCAGCACGGCAAGCTGCCCTGGGCCCGCCTGTTCCAGCCCGCCATCACCCTGGCCGAGCAGGGCTTCCAGGTCAGCCCGCGCCTGAACACGCTGCTGACCGAAGAAACCCACCTCAAGAAGGACCCCCCCGCCGCGGCCTACTTCTACCGCGCCGATGGAACCCCGCACCCTGTGGGGCACCTGCTGCGAAACCCCGAGCTGGCCCAGGTCCTGCGCCGCATCGCGCAGGACGGCTCGCGCGCCCTGCACGAAGGCGACATCGCCCAGGCGATCGTCGACAAGGTGCGCAGCCATCCGGCCAACGCCGGCCGGCTCGCGATGTCCGACCTGGCGGCGTACCGGCCCGTGCGCCGCGAGGCGCTGTGCCACGACCACGCCGCGGCCGGACGCGAATGGCGCATCTGCGGCTTCCCGCCGCCCAGCTCGGGCGCGATCGCCGTCGGCCAGATACTGGGCATCCTGCAACACACGCCGACTGCCACGCTCCCGCTGCAGGACGGCCTGCCCTCGGCCGATTGGCTGCACCTGTACACCGAAGCGGCGCGACTGGCCTTCGCGGACCGCGGCCAGTACGTCGCCGACCCGGACTTCGTTCCTGCACCGGCTGGCCGCTGGGGCAGCCTGCTCGATCCGGCCTACCTCGCCCAGCGCGCCAAGTTGATCGGCACGGCCAGCATGAAGGTGGCGCAGCCGGGCACGCCCCCGGGCGCGGTGACCAGCTTTGCGCCCATGCCGCACCAGACCGAGTACGGCACCTCGCACATCAGCATCGTCGATCCCGAAGGCCGCGCCGTCGCCATGACCACCACCATCGAGGCGCAGTTCGGGGCGCGCCAGATGGTCCGCGGTTTCCTGCTGAACAACCAGCTGACCGACTTCAGCTTCGCGCCCACCAGCGCCGATGGCCGGCCGATCGCCAACCGCGTGCAGCCCGGCAAGCGCCCGCGCTCGTCGATGGCGCCGACGCTGGTGTTCGACAAGGCGACCGGCCAGCTGGCGATGAGTGCCGGCAGCCCGGGCGGCGCAATGATCATCCACTACACCGCCAAGACGCTGTACGGGGTGCTGAACTGGCGCATGGACCCGCAGCAGGCGATCAGCCTTCCGAACTTCGGTTCGAACAACGGGCCCACCCTGCTGGAGGAAAACCGCTTTCCCGCCGCCACGGTCGAGGCCCTGCGCGGACGCGGGGCGGAGGTTCGCACGCAAGCCCTCACCAGCGGCCTGCAGGCGATCAGCCGTGCGCCGGGCGGCTGGCGCGGCGGCGCGGACCCGCGGCGCGAGGGCGTGGTACTGGGCGAGTGACTGGGGCGCCCTGATGGCGGCGCGGCAGGGCCCACAATAGGGCCTCTCCATGGCCATTCCCGAAAGCTTCATCCACGAACTCCTGGCGCGCGCCGACGTGGTCGAGATCGTCGGGCGCTACGTCCCGCTCAAGAAGACGGGCGCCAACTTCTCGGGCCTGTGCCCCTTCCATACCGAGAAGTCGCCGTCCTTCACGGTCAGCCCGAGCAAGCAGTTCTTCCATTGCTTCGGCTGCGGCAAGCACGGCAACGCGATCGGCTTCCTGATGGAGCACGCCGGCATGGGCTTTGTCGAGGCGGTCAAGGACCTGGCGGGCCAGTTCGGCATGCAGGTCCCCGAGGACGACCGCCCGGCGCACGAGCGCGCGCAGGCCGCCCAGCACCGGGAGAAGCAGGCCACCCTCAGCAGCGTGCTTGAAAAAGCCGCCGAGGCGTACCGCCAGCACCTTCGCACCTCGCCTGCCGCCATCGACTACCTCAAGGGGCGCGGCCTGTCCGGGGAGGTCGCCAAGCGCTTCGGCCTCGGCTATGCGCCGCCCGGCTGGCGCAGCCTGGCCAGTGTGTTCCCGGCCTACGACGACCCGCTGCTGGTGGAGTCGGGGCTGGTCATCACCAGCGAGGACGACGACAAGCGCTACGACCGCTTCCGCGACCGCATCATGTTCCCGATCCGCAACGTCAAGGGCGAATGCATCGGGTTCGGTGGCCGCGTGCTCGGCGATGTAAAACCCAAGTACCTCAACTCGCCCGAAACGCCGGTGTTCAGCAAGGGCCGTGAGCTCTACGGCCTGTTCGAAGCGCGCCAGGCGGTGCGTGAAGACGGTTATGTGCTGGTCACCGAGGGCTACATGGACGTGGTCGCGCTGGCCCAGATGGGGTTCTGCAATGCGGTGGCCACGCTGGGCACCGCCTGCACGACTGACCATGTCCAGAAACTCTTCCGCTTCACCGACCATGTGGTGTTCAGCTTCGACGGCGACGCGGCCGGCCGGCGTGCCGCGCGCAAGGCGCTGGACGGCGCCCTGCCCTACGCCACCGACCTGCGTACCGTCAAGTTCCTGTTCCTGCCCGCCGAGCACGATCCGGACAGCTACATCCGCGAGCACGGCCGCGACGCCTTCGCGCGCTACATCGGAAGCGCCACCCCGCTGTCGCGGTTCCTGGTGGAGGCGGCGCGGGAAGGCTGCGACCTGTCTGCTGCCGAGGGACGCGCCCACATGGCGGCGCAGGCCAAGCCCCTGTGGATGGCCCTGCCCGAGGGCGCCCTCAAGCGCCAGCTCCTGGGCGAGATCGCCGAGCTGGCCCAACTCGATGCGCGTGAACTGGAGGGGCTGTGGACCGGCCGCGCCTCCGGGACGGGCCGCCCGCAGCGGCGCAGGACCGGATCGGGCCGCGACGGCGCGGGGACAGATCGCGGGGCGGGTGCCGCCGGGATGCGGCGTGCACCGGGCCGCGTGCAGCCGCCGGGCCGGGGTGACCGCGCCCTGCAGGTGATGCTGTCGGACCCGGGAGCCTGGGGGCGGCTGTCCAGCGACGACCACCACATGCTGTGCGAACTGCCCGCGCCGCATGGCCCGCTGTTCACCTGGCTGGATGCGCAGTGGCACGACCATGGCCCTCAGCCCTGGGACGCACTGCGCCCAACACTGGTGGGCCACCCGCAGGAGGATTTCGCGACCGCCCTGATGTCCCGTCTGCCGCAGGCGCTGGAGAATGACCCGGCCGAGCTGGAGAACATCCTGGCGCGCGAACGCGAGCAGCGAAGGGCGGCCGAGATGGCCGAGCTGTCCCGGCGTGCCGCGACGGATCCCGTCGCCTACGAAAGGCTCAGGCAGCTGGTCGCACTTTCGAGGAGCAGTGGTTGAGCGCCCCTGGGGCTTTCCCCTCTTGAAAACCGGGCAGCCGCTATAATGTGCGGTTAGCTCCCGGCAAGAGCGACAGCAGCACCTCCGGATCCGGCCGACCGTACGCGCAAATCGCGCCACAACCGCGCCACCGCCCCGCAAGGACTGCACACCAAATGTTCGCCCACCCATCTTGCCACTGAGCCTGCGGCCGACCGCCCTGCGCGGACAGCCGTGGCT
>DAIMZU010000391.1:0-3750 GCA_036733845.1 Ramlibacter sp. | reverse complement strand
CCCCCGCCGCCCCCTCATGGTGATCGCCGCCGCCCTGATCGCCGGCCTGCTCGCCGGTCTTCTGCTCGGCCACTACGGCGCCGCGCAGAAGGTCGGTTCCGTCTTCAAGCGGGTGCTGGGGGCAAAAACCTCTTTCCTGCCTCCGCCCGATCCCATCGCCATGCAGCTTCGGCAGGACCGCGCCGCGTTCTTCCGTGCATCCACGGCACGGGCAGACGTGGTGATGCTCGGCGACTCGCATTCCGAGAACGGGCCCTGGTCCGAGCTGCTGGCCGGGCACACGGTCCTGAACCGGGGCATCGGCTGGGACACCACGCAGGACGTCGCCGATCGGCTGGACGAGGTCATTGCCCGCAAGCCCGCGGTCGTCTTCCTGCTGATCGGGATCGTGGACCTGCGCTACGGCAACGATCCGGATGCCGTCGCCGACCGGATCCAGGCGATCGCCGCGCACCTGCGGCAAGCCGGCATCCGCACGCATGTGCAGAGCGTGCTCCCCGTCGCTGCGCGCCTGCGGGAGCCGACCAACGAAAGGGTGCGGCGGGTCAACGAGCGCCTGCGGTCAGACCCCGACTTCGTCGACCTTCATCCGGTGCTGGTCAAGGACGGGGCGCTCGATGCGCGCCTCACGCACGATGGCGTCCACCTGACGCCGCAGGCCTACACGGCGTGGGCGCGGCACATCGAGCCGATCCTTCGCAACCGCAGCGGCCCGGGGTAATCCTTCACGCAGGTCCGTACAGCAGCCACAACATGGACAAGCCCAGCGCAAGGGAAAGCGCCGGGATGACGGCCATCACGCTCTTGTGCCGCACCGGTGCCGACAGCAGCCAGCCCAGGGTGGCCAGAGCGGTGGGCTCAGGCGCCATCCCGAAGTAGTCCGCCTGGAGCCAGTTGCGCCCCGTGAGCGGCGCGGTCAGCGGCCACAGCAGCACCGCCACTGCAATGATGGTGGTCGCATATCCCACCCGCATGTCCGAGGAATCGATCGATGCCGCGCGCCGCTGCCCATGCAGCGCAAGCAACAGCACGGCCTGGAGGCCGAATGCCACCGCGAGGTAGCGCGCCGCCAGGTTGATCTCGGCGAAGCGGCTCCACAGGAACGCCCAACCGACCCAGGCCCACACTGCGGCAAGCGCCAGGGGCGCCCACCGCGCTGACCGGGACGCGGGCGCGGCAGACGCGTGCAGCAGCAGCAATCCAAGCGCCAGCGCCAGCCCATGCCACGGCCACGCGTCCCGGTTGAACTGCTCCAGCAGCCTCGCATGGCTGCTGGCGGAAAACATCAGGAAATCCGAGGGCCGGTACGTCCACCACTCGGACATGGCTAGAGCTTCATGACGTCGGCGACCATCCGCTTGCGCAGGGCTTCGTCCGGCATCGGCCCGCTGGCCGCGGCGAGGTTGTCCCGCACGTGGTCGACACGGGTGGTGGCCGGGATGGCGCAGGTGATCGCCGGGTGCGAGACGATGAATTTGAGCACCGCCTGCGCCCAGGTGGTGCAGCGGAGCTCGCTGGCCCAGCCAGGCAAGGGGGCGCGCTGCAGCTGCCGCAGCAGGTCGCCCTGGCGGAAGGGCCGGTTCGCCAGCACGGCGATGCCGCGCTCGCGGGCAAGCGGCAGCTGCCGCTGCTCGGCCTCACGATCGAGGATGTTGTAGGTGAGCTGCACGAAGTCCAGCGGGTGCGCGCGCATGACCTTCTCGAAGTCGGCGTGCCGGCGGCCTTCCGAGGTCGTGATGCCCACATGGCGCAGGCGCCCCTCCTGCTTCATGGCCTGCAGCAGCGGCAACTGCTTTTCCCAGGCCAGCAGGTTGTGCACCTGCAGGAGGTCGAAGCGGGGCACGCCCCAGAGTTGCCGCGAGGCCTCGATCTGCTGCGCGCCATCGCCCGAGGTCCAAACCTTGTCCGCCGAGAACACGGTGGGCGGCAATCCGGGTTGACGCAGGGCCTCGCCGACGACATCCTGGGCCGAGCCATACATCGGCGAGGAGTCGATCACCCGCCCGCCGCCTTCAAGGAAGGCACGCACGACCTCCGCGCTGCGGCGCCGGCCCTGTGGATCTCGCCCGACATTGAAGGTGATCCACGTGCCCAGCCCGATGACCGGCAACCGCTCGCCCGACGACGGCACGACTTTGCTGGATGGCGTGGCGGCCTGCGCTGCGCCGGCGACTGGCGCCAGCGCCAGACAGGCCAGGACGTTCCTGCGGTGCATCAGGGACAGCGTAGCACGGGCTGCTGGCGGGATGCTACGGCCCGTCGCTGGGCCACTGCTCCACGACATGGCCCGCCGCGACTTCCCTCAACCATGCGGCGCGGTCTGCCTGCCTCAGGTAGTGGCGCCAGGAGTCGGCGCCGAATTTCAGTGGCTCGACCAGATACACAAGCAGATGGATCTGCAGGCTGTTGGCGAGGCCTCGCCCGGGGAAGCGGGCCAGGATGCGCTCACGCTGGCCCGGATCCATGGTGGCAAACATGGTGACGTACGCCAGGTACTCGTGCGCGGCCAGTGCCAGCCGTCCCGGCACACCGTTGCATGCTGCCACGGCGTGCGCCACTTCATGCGCTGCGGCCGCTCGATACAGCTCTTCGTTCACAGGCACCCGGAACCAGCTCTCGATCGACATGAAGGCCCGTCGATCCAGCAGCAGGATGCGTCGGGTCTGGGGGATATAGCAGCCGACGGCGCGGCCGTCCAGGTCGGGAGCGAGGCGCCCGACGAGTTCCATGTCGAGACGCTGCGGCAACTGCAGCCCGGCCTGGCCGAGGAAATCGAGGGCGCGCCGGGCCCCTTCGCAGGCAGCCTGGGCGTCTGCGGCGACAGCAGCCCGGATGGTGATCGGCGGCGACGCTGTACAGGGAAGGTCGACCAAAGCGCCTGCAGCCTGTTCGGAAGACCCACCCTCCCCCGCATCTGCCGAGAGCGCGCGTCCCGCTGGGACGAACAGCGCCACAGCCAGGAGGGCGCACGACAGCGCACGCTTCAGGCGTTCAGGACCCCGGAGTCGCCCGGACCGGATGAACCCGGCCATGCTGGAGCCTATGCCGCCTTGCCGCCGTGCATGGTCGATGCCGCGCGCGGCTTGGGCGCCGCCGTGGCGGGCAGCTGGCTGACTACCAGCAGGGCGACGATCGCCGTGCCGGTCATGACGCCCAGCAGCGTGACGAAGCCCGCATGCTCGACCACGGGCCCGATCAGCCAGACCGCCAGCGAACTCGCGCCGAGGGAGACCGCCAGGCGCATTCCCGAGACGCGCGAGCGCATGCTGTCGTCGACGAAGCGCACGATCATGGCGTCGGTGAACGGGACGGCACCGAAGATGGCCGCCATGAACAGGAACTGCAGTACGAAGAAGATCCACCCGTCGGCCACGGTCGACAGGGCCAGCAGCAGCGCCTGCATGCCGACGACGCCGAGGTAGAGTCCCTTGAGCGGCATCCGGTCGATCAGGTGACCGACGGCCAGCTGGGCCAGCGACGCGGCGGTATAGGTCAGCGCGAGCAGCGCGCCCAGTCGGGCGGGGTCCTGCAGGATGCCCCGCAGCCGCTCGGTCAGAAGCTCGTAGTTGCTGTTCGTGGAGAAGTTGAACAACAGGCTTCCGCAGGTCGCCGCCACCGTCATGACCAGCAGCAGCCTGGCCATCGACAGGCCGGGGGGCGCCACCGAGGGCCCGGCCTTCTTCTTGGCCGGCGCAGCCTTCTCGGGGGTGGCCAGCAGGGCAAAGGCGCAGCCGACGAGAAGGCAGAGAG
>DAIMZU010000390.1:0-3770 GCA_036733845.1 Ramlibacter sp. | reverse complement strand
CGTCCGGGTTGCGGCGCACGCGCATGCGGTTGAGCACGCGCGTCTTGGCCGGGTCGAGGTCGAAGGTCAGATCGACGGTGTCGATCCAGTAAGCGGGCGGCGCGTAATCCTCGCGGCGCACGATGCGGGGGGTGCCTTCACGCATGGCGGTCATGGGTGCGGTCCTGATGGGGGAGGGGGGTCAGACGCCCTGCTTGAGCGAGGCTTCGATGAAGACGTCGAGATCGCCGTCCAGCACCTTCTGCGTGTTAGACACCTCGACGTTGGTGCGCAGGTCCTTGATGCGGCTCTGGTCCAGCACGTAGCTGCGGATCTGGTGGCCCCAGCCCACGTCGGTCTTGGTGTCCTCCAGCTTCTGCTGTTCTTCCATGCGCTTGCGCATCTCGAAGTCGTACAGCCGCGAGCGCAGGCGCTGCCAGGCGACGTCGCGGTTGCTGTGCTGGCTGCGGCTGTCCTGGCACTGCACCACGATGCCGGTGGGCACGTGCGTGAGCCGCACGGCCGAGTCGGTCTTGTTGATGTGCTGGCCACCCGCGCCCGAGGCGCGGTAGGTGTCCACGCGCACATCCGCCGGGTTGATGTTGATCTCCACTGTGTCGTCGATCTCGGGGTAGACGAACACGCTGGCGAAGCTGGTGTGGCGTCCGCCCGAGGAATCGAAGGGCGACTTGCGCACCAGGCGGTGCACGCCGGTTTCAGTGCGCAGCAGGCCATAGGCGTACTCGCCCTCGATCTTGATGGTGGCGCCCTTGATGCCGGCAACGTCGCCCGGCGTCTCGTCCTCGACGGCGGCCTTGAATCCCTTGCGCTCGGCGTACTTGAGGTACTGGCGCAGCAGCATGCCGGCCCAGTCGCAGGCCTCGGTGCCACCCGCGCCGGCCTGGATGTCCAGGAAGGCGTTCAGCGGGTCGGCCGGCTTGTTGAACATGCGACGGAATTCCAGCGCCTCGACCTCGCCGGTGATGCGTGCCGCGTCCGCTTCGAGCGTGGCCAGGCCGGCCTCGTCGCCGTCGTCACGGCTCATTTCGTAGAGCTCGAGGTCGTCCGACAGGTCGCGCTCGAGCGACTGCAGGGTGAGGACCACGCTGTCGAGCTGCTTCTTCTCCTTGCCGAGTTCCTGCGCCTTCTTCGGATCGTTCCAGACGGTCGGATCCTCGAGGGAGGCGTTGACGGTCCTCAGGCGTTCGGCCTTGGCATCGTAGTCAAAGATACCTCCGTAGGTCCGCGGCGCGGACCTGCAGGTCGGACAGGGTGGTACCGATGAGGTTGATGCGTTCTGAATCCATGGGGTCGAAATCCTGTGCGTGTGAGGGGGCCGGCGCAGAGTGCGCGGCCGAAGGGGTGGATTTTCGCACGGAGACCCGCTCGCGTGGCACCGGTCCCGCCGCAGCCGGCCGGGCGGATGCGGCCGCGGCTTCTCAGGCCACCGCGGGGCGGCGGTACATCATCCAGCGCGCCGACCAGTAGGGCTCGCGCACGGAGTTCAGGCGCACCGTGCCACCGGTGCTGGGCGCATGGACGAAGCGGCCCTGGCCCACGTGGATGCCCGCGTGCGTGGCCGTGCCTCTGCTGCCGAACAGGACTAGGTCGCCGGAGCGCAGATGGCCGGATCCGACCGGCTGGCCCCAGGTGCTGATCGACAGCACCGTGCGGGGCGGCACGATGCCCGCGGCCTGGCGGTACACGTAGCCGATCAGGCCGCTGCAGTCGAAGCCCCCCTCGGGCGTGTTGCCGCCGAAGCGGTAGGGCGTGCCCACCAGCGCCATGGCCTGCAGCGTGGCCTCGAGCGCCTGGGCGTCGGACATGGGCGAGGGCCCGGGCGGCGCCTCGCCTGCCGAAGCCTCCGGGGCACCGCCGCCGCCTGGCGGCGTGGCGCACCCGGCCAGGGCGGCCACGGCCAGGCCCAGGCAGGAGGCGATCAGCTGTCGGCGGTCGGGGTGCAGTTGGGGGCGCATCGCGTACGTGTCCTGCGCGATTGTCGTCCAGCCCGGACGGTTTTTCACCCCCTGCCGGCGGCGGTCCCCAGTTTCAGGGTCTCGTTGGCGGCGCCGCCGCGGTCCTCGTGAACCGGCGCCGCCTCTCCGCGCCAGCGGGCGAGGGCATCCTGCAATGCGGCGTGCACCGCATCGGGTTGGGCGGGCTTGACCAGGTGTCCGAAAAAGCCGGCCATGGCCGACCGCCGCAGGTCCGGTGAAGCGCCGTAGCCGCTGAGGGCGACCACCGGCATGCGGGTGCTGAGGGCCCGGCCCACGTCAATCCCGCTGCCATCGGGCAGGCCCAGGTCGGTGAGCACGATGTCGAAACTCGCCGCCTGCGCCGCCTCCAGCGCCGCATGGCAGGTGGACGCGTGGGTGACCTCGTAGCCGAAGGCTTCCAGGCACATCGCGATCGCCTCGGCGACGTCCTCGTTGTCCTCGACCAGCAGCAGCCGCACCCCGTCCGCGCGGGCGTCGGCCGCGTGCAGGTCGTCGGCGGCCTGCGCCTCGGGTCCCTGGAGCGGCACGCGCAGCGTGAAGGTGGCACCCTGGCCCCGCCCCGGGCTGCTGGCCTGGAGATCGCCCCGGTGCTCGGCCAGCAGCCCGCGGGCGATTGCCAGGCCCAGGCCGAGCCCGCCATACTGGCTGCTCACCCGCGGGTCGGCCTGCTCGAAGGCGCCGAAGATCCGCGACAGCGCCTCGGCTTCGATGCCGATGCCGGTGTCGGTGCACTCGAGCACGAAGCGGCCGTCCTCCACGCGCGATCGCAAGGTGATGCGGCCGCCCTGGGGGGTGAACTTGATGGCGTTGCGCACCAGGTTCCAGACGACCTGCTGCATCCGGGCCTCGTCACCGCGCAGCATGGACCGGTCGGCCGACAGGTCCAGCGCCAGCGTGATGCCTCCCGCCCGCACCTGCGCCTCCAGCATGTCCGCGACCGTTCGCACCACGCGGTGCATGTCGAGTTCCTCGAACCGCAGGTTCAGCTTGCCCGCCGAGATGGCGGTCAGGTCGAGCAGGTCCTCGATCAGGCGGGATTCGAGCGCCACGTTGCGCTGGATCATCGGCAGCAGGTGGGCGTATTTCTCGGGCACATGGGCGATCTTCTCGAGCAGGTGCGCCGCGGTGGCGATGGGGGCCAGGGGCGTTCGCAGCTCGTGCGAGAGCACCGCAAGGAAGCGGTCCTTGGCCTGGTTGGCCCGCTCGGCCTCCTCCTTGGCTTCGCGGAGGGCCTGCGCGTCGCGGTAGTCGGCCGTGGCGTCGCGCACGATCTTGCAGTAGCCCGTGTGCTGGTCCGCTTCGCCGTGGAGCGGGATCACCACGCCTTCGGCCCACAGGCGCAGGCCGTCGCTGCGCAGCATCCAGCGGTTGTCGTCCGCCTTGCCGCGCTCCAGTGCCTGGGAGAGTTCCTGTTGCGGGACGCCGTCGCTGCGGTCTTCGGGGGTGAAGATCGCGGCGAAGTCGCGGCCGACGATGTCCGCTTCGGCATGCCCGAAGATCTCGCTGGCCGCGCGGTTCCAGCTGCGCACGATGCCTACGGAATCGAGCAGGATCACCGCGTAGTCACGAAGCGAATCGACCACCCGGGCGAACACGTCGTTGGCCTGGCGCAGCTGCACCTGGGCGCGTCCGCGCTCGGTGCGCTCACCCACCTCCCGCAGCGCCCGGTCGATCACCAGCGGCAGGCGGTTCAGGCGGCCCTTGCTCACGTAGTCGGTCGCGCCGCGCTTGAGCATCTCGACCGCGTTGTCCTCGCCGATCACGCCCGAGACGAAGATGAAGGGGGTGCCCGGG
>DAIMZU010000389.1:0-3790 GCA_036733845.1 Ramlibacter sp. | reverse complement strand
GGGCAGCTGGGTGCCCATGAACTGCACGCCGATCTCGTTGAGCTGGTGGGCCTCGTCGAAGATGGCGACCCGCACCGTGGGCAGCAGTTCGGCCATGCCGGACTCGCGCACGGCGAGATCGGCGAAGAACAGGTGGTGGTTGACCACGGCGACGTCGGCCTCGAGGGCCGCTCGCCGGGCATGGTTCACGTGGCAGGCCCGGAACTTCGGGCAGGGGCTGCCCAGGCAGTTCTCGCGGGTGGAGGTGACCAGCGGGATCACGGGGGACCGCTCGTCCAGTCCCGGGAGCTCGGCCAGGTCTCCGGTGCGGGTGGCCTGCGCCCATGACTCGACCCGCCCCAGGGAGCGCTGGGCCTGCCGGTCGCCGAGGCTGGCGTCCTGGCGCGCAAGCTCGAGCCGGTGCAGGCACAGGTAGCTGCTGCGGCCCTTGAGCAGGGCCGTGCGCAGGGGAAGCCCGAGCGCCTCGACCAGCCGGGGCAGGTCGCGCCCATGGAGCTGGTCCTGCAGGGTCTTGGTCGCGGTGGACAGCAGCACGCGCTCGCCGCTCAGGAGGGCCGGGACGAGGTAGGAAAAGGTCTTGCCGACGCCAGTGCCGGCCTCGGCCACCAGCACGCCGCCGGCATCGATCGTGCGGGCCACGGCCTGGGCCATCTCGATCTGCGGCAGTCGCGGCCGGAAAGCGTCGGCGGCGCGTGACAGCGCCCCGCCTTCGTTGAAGGCCTCGAGCACACGCCGCTCGAGACTGGCGCCCTCCCCGGCCGCGCCGCTCATGCGGGCTCCCGGGGCTCGAGCTGGAGTTCCAGCCGGGCGATCTCGTCGCGAAGCTGGAGGCGGCGCTTCTTGAGGCGCCTGTGCATCAGCTCGTCGAGCGGCACCTGCACGGCGGCCGCGTCGATCACGGCATCGAGGTCCGCGTGTTCGATGCGAAGTTCGATCAAGCGGCGTTCAGGGGAGTGGAGGTTGGAGTCCAAGGGAGGGCCGCGCCCGGTCGGCGCAGGGGATCGCCCGCCATAATACCCGGCGACGGAGAATTGAATGACCAAGGGCTACCGACTGACCGCCGCCACCGGCATCCACAAGGGCGACCGCGAATACCAGCAGGACCAGCTTGCCCTGCTGCAGCACCCGCGGCACCCGGGCTGTGTGCTGGGCGTGGTGGCCGACGGCATGGGTGGGCGCAGCGGCGGCCGCAAGGCCTCAGACCAGGTCATGCTGACCGCGCGACAGCTGTTCGAGCGCTTTTCACCCAGCGCCGACGATCCGACCGCCTTGCTGCGGCAACTGGTCAACGAGGCGCATCTCGTGATCAAGCTCACCGCCATCTCCGCCGAGCAGGAGCCACACAGCACCGTGGCCGCGTTCATCATCCTGCCCTCGGGAGAATGCCACTGGGTGCATGCCGGCGATTCGCGCATCTACCACTTCCACGGAAGCCAGCTCGTCAAGCGCACGCTCGACCACTCGTACGTGCAGGCGCTGGTGGCACAGGGGCAGCTGAGCGAGGAAGAAGCGCTCGTGCACCCCCAGTCGAACATCCTGCTGGGGTGCCTGGGCACCGAGGAAGACCCCCCCGCGGACCTGCACCATGTGGCCGCGTTGCAGCCGGGGGATGCGCTCCTTGCGTGCAGCGATGGCGTGTGGCACTACTTCACGCCCGCCGAGCTCGGCAGCGCGCTGTCGACCTTGTCGCCGCGGGAGGCCTCCGAGTTCCTGATCACCAAGGCGCGCAGCCGCGCCGGCGGCGGGGGCGACAACCTTTCGCTGGTGATCGTCAAGCTGGAGCCGCTGGAGGGTTGAGCGCCGGCCGAGCCTACTCCGGAACCGGCAATGGCGCGGCCCGGGTGCTGGCGCGCCCTGCCGCGCGCCGACGCAGTTCGGAGCCTTCCCTGAGGGCGGCGTCCTCCCGCTCCTTCGCCTCGGCTGCCCTGACCCGGGCCGCCAGATCGCGGGCCTGGGCTTCGTCGGCCCGCCTCGACGCGGCCGATTCACGGGCGCTGGCCTGCGCCGCGCGCTGGCGTGCCGCCTGCTCGCGGGCGAGCGCGTCGGCCTGCCGTTGTGCCTGGCTCTGCTCGACCGACTCCCGTCCCCGTGCCGACGGCGGGCTCACTGGCGTGGCACTGGGTGGAGGCCCACCGGGCTGGCCGCCCGGACTCCGCTGCGCAGCGCGCTCCGCAGCCTGCGCCTGGCGCTCCTGCTGCTGCGCAGCGGCGCGCTCGCGCCGATCCTGCGCTTCCTGCAGCGCCTCGGGCGACTGGCGTTCCTGCATCGCGCGCGCGCGCTCGGCGCCCCGCTCACGCCGGAGGCTTTCGTTGATCGCGAGTTCCTGTTGCCGCAGTTCCGCCAGCGCTACACGCCGGCGCTCGCGGGCCTGGTCCTGGCAGCCGGTGACCGCGAAGCGCGCCAGGCACGCGCGCTGCTCCTGGTCGAAGCGGGCTTGCACGGCCGAACGCTCGGACCGGATCCGTTCGAGATCGGCCTGCCGATTGTCCTGGCTCCACGCCCCAGCGGCTGCCAACAGGAGCGCGATTCCCGCAAACCGGCCGAGGCGCGTGGTGTCCATGCCGGAGAATCTCAGGTGAGCCCTGTGTCGACCACGCGCCGCTCCAGCGCGAGGAACTCGGCCGATTGCATCTCGTGCAACCGCGAGACGGTCCGCGGGAACTCGTGCGCGAGCGGTCCTTCGGTGTAGAGCCCCTCCGGCGACACCGCGGCCGACATGATCAGCTTGACGCGCCGGTCATACAGCACGTCCACCAGCCAGGTGAATCGGCGCGCCTGGGAGGCCATGTTCACTGGCATGTGCGGAACGCCGGACAGCAGCACGGTGTGGAACTGGGTGGCGATCTCCAGGTAGTCGTTCTGCGACCTCGGCCCGCCGCACAGCGTGTCGAAGTCGAACCAGACGACCCCCCCTGCCCGGCGCCGGGCCCGGATCTCGCGATGCTCGATATGCAGCACCGGGTCTTCGTCGTGGGTCTCGGCGAGTTCGGAGAAAGCCGCGTCCATGGCGGCATCGGCCACCGGCCCGAGTGGCGTGTGATAGAGCGTCAGGTGCTCGAGCGTGCGGCGGCGGTAGTCGGTGCCGTTGTCGACGTTGACCACCTCCATGCGCTCGTTGAGCAGGGCGATGGCCGGAAGAATTCGGTCGCGGTGCAGGCCGTTGGGGTAGAGGTCGTCGGGCCTGAAGTTGGAGGTGGTGACGAAGCCCACGCCATGGTCGAACAGCGCCTGCAGCAGGCGATGCAGGATCATGGCGTCGGTGATGTCCGCGACGTGGAACTCGTCGAAGCAGATCAGCCGGTGGCGGCGTGCCATGCGCTCGCCCAGCGCATCCAGCGGGTTCACCGTGCCCTGCAGATCGGCGAGTTCGCGGTGCACCTCGCGCATGAACTCGTGGAAATGAAGGCGGGTCTTGCGGCGCAGCGGAACGGACTGGTAGAAGCAGTCCATCAGGAAGCTCTTGCCGCGCCCCACGCCGCCGTACATGTAGACGCCGCGCGGAATCGGCCGGCGGTTGATCAGCTTCTTGAGCGGATTGGAGCGGGCCTGCTTGAACTCGGCCCATTCACGGGCGCAACGCTCGAGCGCCTGGACGGCGCGCAACTGCGCGGGGTCGCTATGGTAGCCGCGGGCCTTCAGTTCGGCTTCGTAGGCAGACAGGACGGACATGCGTGGTGCTTCTGGCTGGGCTCCCGGGCGCGCCGCGCAAGGCTTGCGGCCTGCGCGGGTTGACCGGGGGCAGCTCAGAAGTTCAGGGTCCGCTTGTCGACGGCCAGCGCTGCTTCCTTGG
>DAIMZU010000388.1:0-3793 GCA_036733845.1 Ramlibacter sp. | reverse complement strand
TTCCAGCGGACGGCGTGCTGCTGCAGGCGCATGACCTGGCTTGCGACGAGTCGATGCTGACGGGGGAGTCCGAGGCCGTGCCCAAGCGGGCGGGTGAGAGTCGGGTTTTCGCCGGCACGCTGGTCGTCAGCGGCCAGGGCTTGGTCCGGGTCGACGCCATGGGCCGGCAGACCGAGATGGGGCGCATCGGCGAGTCGCTGCAGACCATCACGCTGGCGGCCTCGCCGCTGCGCGATGAGGTCGCCAGGCTCACGCGTCGGCTCGTGGTCATTGCGCTGATGCTGAGCGCGGCCCTGATGGCGCTGTTCTGGCTGCTGCGTGGCGGCTGGCTCGAGGCGATGCTGGCCGGCATCACGCTGGCCATGGGACTGCTGCCCCAGGAGTTTCCGGTCATCATGATCGTCTTCTTCGCGCTCGCCGCACGCCGGCTGGCGACACAGCACGTGCTCACGAGGCGGCTGAACGCCATCGAAACACTCGGCCAGACAACGGTGCTGTGCGTGGACAAGACCGGCACCCTGACGCGAAACCTCATGGCCCTGGCGGTGCTCGCCATCGACGGCGAGGAAATCGACACCGGGAGCCTGCCGTCTGGCCGTCTGCCGGAAGCCTTCCATGCTTTGCTGGAGGTCGCCCTGCTGGCGAGCGAAATCGAGCCGCACGATCCCATGGAGCAGGCGCTGCATCGCCTGGCCCCCGTTTCCCTGGCCGGCACCGAGCACCTGCACCCTCAGTGGACGCTGGCGCGTGAGTACGAGTTGTCCCCCGAACTGTTGGCCATGAGCCATCTCTGGGACAGCGGGAAGGAGCCGCATGACGTCGTGGCCAGCAAGGGAGCGCCGGAAGCGGTGACGGCGCTGTGTCATCTGCCAGATGACATGCGCGAACGCGTCCTCGCCCATGCCGCACGATTGGCCGACCGCGGCCTGCGTGTGCTGGGCGTCGCGCGGGCTACGCACCGCAAGGGTCAGGATCTGCCCGACGTTCAGCATGATTTCGCTTTCGAGTGGGTCGGCCTGGTCGGCTTTGCCGATCCGCTTCGGCCGGAAGTGCCCGAGGCGATGGTGCAGTGCCGCCGCGCCGGCATCCGCGTCGTGATGATCACCGGCGACCACCCGCGCACCGCACGTGCCATCGCGCAGCAGGCAGGTATCGTCGGCGACGAGGTGCTGACCGGTGAAGACCTGCTGCACCTGGACGCTCCGTCGCTGGCGCAGAAGGCTGCTGCGGTGAACATCTTTGCGCGCGTGCGGCCCCAGCAGAAGCTTGCGCTGATCGAGGCGCTGAAGTCCAACGGCGAGGTCGTCGCCATGACGGGAGACGGCGTGAACGATGCGCCGGCGTTGAAGGCGGCCCACATCGGCATTGCGATGGGGCAGCGCGGCACCGACGTGGCGCGCGAGGCGGCTTCACTGGTCCTGCTGCAGGATGACTTTGCTTCGATTGTGCAGGCGATCCAGGCGGGGCGACGAACCTTCGCCAATCTGCGCCAGGCGATGGTCTACACGCTGGCGGTGCACGTGCCCATCGTCGGGCTGGCCATGCTGCCGGTGCTGTTCGGCCTGCCCTTGGTGCTGGCGCCACTGCATATCGCATTTCTGGAACTGCTCATCGGGCCGGCCTGTTCACTGGTGTTCGAGGCCGAGGGCAGCGACCCTGACCAGATGCAGCAACCGCCGCGCCCTTCCGGTGCCGCGCTGTTGACGACCGCGCATGTCATGCAGAGCCTGCTGCAAGGGGGATGGGTGACCGCCATGGTGGTGGGCGTTTATGCCGGTCTGCTGCACTTCGGGATGCCGGCCGGCATGGCAGGCACTGCGACCTTCGTGGCCCTGGTCAGCGCCAATGCGGCACTGATCCTGCCCAGCCGCACGGCTCGAGACGATTGGCGCAGCCTGAAAGCGGGGCTGACGCCCGTGAGCCGTTGGGTCCTGGCCTGCACGCTTCTGGCTCTGATGGCCGTCACGGCAATTCCCTGGGTGGCACGGAACTTCGGCTTCCTTCCGCTGACACCTGTGCAATGGCTGGCCGCGCTGGCGGCGGGGCTGGCCATGGTGCCGCTGCTGCACCTCAGCAAGGTACTGGTCATGCGGCGTTCTGGGTCTCTGTGAATGCACTGACCTCTGGTGGGGAAAGGGTCTTCGCCGGGTCGGGCGAGGGGTGAAGGAGCGCCTCAGCCGCCGGCCTGCGCATCCTCGCTCGGCGCGCCTCGCTCGAGCCAGTCAGCGAACGATTCCATCTGGTGTGCAAGCCGCCATTCGTCCAGCACCGTCAGGGCAATTGCCCGGACGGCCCCGGGGCTGGGGCTGGCGTCGATCTGCTCGAGCAGCCAGTGCTCGAAGCTTTCCGGGTCCGGATCGTCCTGGACCGCCTGCGCGAGCAAGTCGCGCCTCAGGGCCAGGCCGATTGCGTCAGGGGTCTGGTCTCGCTTGCGGGAGCGGCTGCGTCCTTCGGCGGCATCGAGCGCCGCGAGCAAGGCCGAACAGAGGCGGGCGGGCCGGAGTGTTTCCATCACCCGCGCGGCGCCGAAGGCGACACAGGGTCGGCCATGGGCGACGCGCTCAGCACAGCGCCGGGGCCGATCGGGCGGCGAAAGCCGTGCTCGACGGCGGCGAGGTCGAATTCGACGCTCTCGAGGTCCGTCGCGATGAGTTCGTCCGAGGGCGTGGGCTGCAGCGTGGTGCATGACTTCAGGTAGCCCGAGCACCCATGGCAGACATCGACGGAGAACCTCGACTTCCTGTCTTCCACCACCAGCGTGCCGAGCGTGTCGTGGTCCGTCGTCGCGCAGTAGGTGCAGGAGAGCACCGGCATTTCCCAGCCAGCACCGCAGCGTCCGCAACGCAGGTGGCGCGAGCGCTCCACGCCGCGGACTTCGGCAAAGGCGGGCCAGGCCCCGCACACCGGGCAGTAGCCTTGCGACCACACGGGACGCGCCGGGTTCGCGGCCCAGCGGCGCGCGCAGGCGTGCAGGTAGGGCATCGGCAGCAGCTGGGCGAGGGTGCGCCAGCCCTGCGGGGACGCACCCGCGCGGGAGGCCTGGAGGTCGAGCGCCGCCGAGTCGTCGGCCAGGGCTGCCATGAAGATCGCAAGCGCTTCGTCGGCTGACGTGCCAGGCGCGCCTTTCGTCTCGCCAGCCATCGCGTGCAGGCCCTGCGCGCGGGCGACGCTGGTCAGCCGCTCCCAGAGCCGCACGAGGGCCGGACCGTCGGGCTGCAGCGGCGCGCCGGCCAGAATCGGCGCAAGATGCTGCGCCGGCGCGGCCGCGGAGGTCGCCGGCGGCACAGCCGCATCCCACCGCGGGTGCGAAAGCTCGGGGGCGATTTCCCGCAGTACAAGCAACCAGGCCGTCCATTCAGGGTGCGCCTGGCCCAGTGCATCGAGTCGGGAAAGTGCGCTCATCGGGCGATTATGGGCAGTTCACGCCGGATTCAGCGCCGGCCGAACTCGCTGGCCTGGCTGGCGGTGTCCAGGGCCGGGGTCTCGATGGACAACCTGCGTGGCGTCTCCTTGAAGGGCCGCGAGCCTTCGTGCATGCGTACGATTTCAGGGCGGTTGCCGGTGTCGCCACCCGGCCCTCCGCCCTGCGTGCGGGTGGCCTCCGGGCTGTCGCAGGCGGCCAGCAGCAGTGCCAGGATGGCGATGGACAGGGGCTTCATGGCGCGATCACGTCGGGGACGTACACGATGGCCGTGCGCATGAGGAAGCCGCCGGCCAGGACCATCGCGGGGGCAACGGGCCACCCGCGTCGGCCCGGCGCGCCGGTGCGACGCAACGACACCAGCGGAAGCAC
>DAIMZU010000387.1:0-3796 GCA_036733845.1 Ramlibacter sp. | reverse complement strand
ATGTAGCGCGACACCTGGCCGACCAGCGGCACGCCGGAGTCCAGCCGGCGTGCGATCACGGCGTCCACCTGGCGCATGTCGTCGGCGATGAGGGCGAGGGCGGCGGCAGTGCCGGCGGAAGAGTCGGTCAAGGTGGGGTCGTCAACGAAGTTCGCCCGATTATAGGAACCCGACCCGCGCGCCCCGCCGCAAGGATGCCAAAGCTGGGGGATCGTGGTATAGTCATGGGCTTCCCCGTGGAAATTCGTCCTTGGGGAAGCTTCGTTTCGAGGGGCCTTGCCGGTTTTTCAGCGCTGGATCCGGACTTTGTTTCGGGCCTTCCTGGATGCGCCTTGCAGGCTTTCCTTCATGATTCCAAGAGGTCTTCAATGTACGCGGTCATAAAAACCGGCGGCAAGCAGTATCGCGTTGCCTCCGGCGAAAAGATCAAAATAGAACAGATTGCTGCGGACGTAGGCCAGGAAATCGTGATCGACCAGGTGCTCGCCGTCGGCAACGGCAGCGAACTCAAGGTCGGCACGCCCCTGGTGTCCGGCGCAACTGTGGTCGCCACCGTCGTGGCACACGGCAAGCACGACAAGGTCCGCATCTTCAAGATGCGCCGTCGCAAGCACTACCAGAAGCGCCAGGGGCACCGCCAGCAGTACACCGAACTGCAGATCGGCGCCATCGCGGCCTGACAGGAGTAAACGGACATGGCACAGAAAAAAGGCGGCGGCTCTACGCGAAACGGGCGGGATTCCAAGCCCAAGATGCTCGGCGTCAAGGCATTTGGCGGCGAGCTGATCAGCGCAGGCTCGATCATCGTGCGCCAGCGCGGCACCAAGTTCCATCCCGGCGTCAATGTCGGCGTGGGCAAGGACCACACCCTGTTCGCGCTGGTCGACGGCCACGTGGGCTTCGTGGTCAAGGGTGCGCTGAACAAGCACACCGTGAACGTGACCCCGGCGTAAGCCATCCGGCTTTCCCGAGAAGAAGGCCCTGCGTTGCTGCGCAGGGCTTTTTTGTTTCTCCTTCTTAGAATCCATCCATGAAGTTCGTCGACGAAGCCTTCATCGACGTTGCCGCCGGCGACGGCGGCAACGGCTGCGTGTCGTTCCGGCACGAGAAGTACAAGGAGTTCGGCGGACCCAATGGCGGGGACGGCGGACGCGGCGGCCATGTCTACGTGGTGGCCGACCCCAACCTCAACACGCTGGTTGATTTTCGCTACACCCGCCGCCACGAGGCGCGGCGGGGTGAGCACGGCATGGGCTCGGACATGTTCGGCGCCGCGGGCGAGGACATCACGCTCAAGATGCCCGTGGGCACCATCATCATCGATGCCGAGACCGACCAGGTCCTGCACGAGTTGCTGGTGCCGGGCGAGCGCATCGTGCTGGCTAAGGGCGGCGACGGCGGCTTTGGCAACATGCGCTTCAAGAGCGCCGTCAACCGCGCACCACGCCAGAAGACCCCCGGCTGGCCGGGCGAAAAGAAGCATCTTCGGCTCGAGCTCAAGGTGCTGGCGGACGTCGGCTTGCTGGGCATGCCCAACGCCGGCAAGAGCACGCTGATCAGCGCCATCTCGAATGCACGGCCGAAGATCGCCGACTATCCGTTCACCACCTTGCATCCCAACCTCGGCGTCGTGCGCGTGGCCCCGGAGCAGAGCTTCGTGGTCGCCGACGTGCCGGGCCTGATCGAGGGCGCGGCCGAAGGCGCGGGCCTGGGCCACCAGTTCCTGCGGCACCTGCAGCGCACACGGTTGCTGCTGCACATGGTGGACATGGCGCCCTTCGACGACGGCGTGGACCCTGTCGCCCAGGCCAAGGCCATCGTCGCCGAACTCAAGAAGTACGACAAGGCGCTCTACGACAAGCCGCGCTGGCTGGTCCTGAACAAGCTCGACATGATCCCCGTCGAGGAGCGCGAGGCCCTCGTCAAGGACTTCGTCAAGCGCTTCCGCTACAAGGGACCCGTCTTCCAGATCTCGGCGCTCACGCGAGAGGGCTGCGATGAACTGGTGCGCGCGGTCTACCAGCATGTGCATGCCCGGCAGGTCGCCGAGCAGCCGCCGGTTGTCGAGGTCGATCCGCGCTTCGCACCCGGGTCACAGGCCCCGGACAGCGAAGCGCCGAACTGACGTCCTGAACCCGGGCCGGTGGTTTGCCGCCGCGGCCACCCGAGAACACCAACGAAGTCGAAGACATGGACCTGATTTCCGCCGAAGGCTCGCAGCTGCTGCGCCAGGCGCGCCGCATCGTGGTGAAGGTGGGCTCCAGCCTGGTCACCAACGAAGGCCGCGGACTGGACGAGGCAGCCATCGGCGAGTGGTGCCGGCAACTCTCCCTGCTGGCCCGCGATGGGCGCGAACTGATCATGGTGTCCAGCGGCGCCATCGCCGAAGGCATGAAGCGCCTGGGCTGGACCATCCGGCCGCACCAGTTGCACGAACTGCAGGCCGCCGCCGCCGTGGGGCAGATGGGCCTGGCCCAGATGTACGAGACCAAGCTGCGCGAGCACGGCCTGGCTTCGGCCCAGGTGCTGCTGACCCATGCCGACCTGGCCGACCGGGAGCGCTACCTCAACGCCCGCTCCACGCTGCTCACGCTGCTGTCGCTGCGGGTGCTGCCCGTCATCAACGAGAACGATACCGTCGTCAACGACGAGATCAAGTTCGGCGACAACGACACCCTCGGGGCCCTGGTGGCGAACCTTGTCGAGGCCGACGTGCTGGTCATCCTGACTGACCAGAAGGGCCTGTACACCGCCGACCCGCGCAAGGACCCGGCGGCCACCTTCGTCCACGAAGGCCGCGCCGGCGACCCCGCACTCGAAGCCATGGCCGGAGGCGCCGGCTCCAGCATCGGCCGAGGCGGCATGCTGACCAAGATCCTCGCGGCGCGCCGGGCGGCGCGCTCGGGCGCCACCACCGTCATCGCCTGGGGCCGCGAGCGCGACGCCCTGCTTCGCCTGGCGGCGGGTGAGCCGGTGGGCACGCTGCTGGTCGCCCCCACCCAGAAAAGCCAGGCCCGCAAACGCTGGATGGCCGACCACCTCCAGTTGCGCGGTGCCGTCACGGTGGACGACGGCGCGGCCGCCAAGCTGCGCGAGGAGGGCAAGAGCCTGCTGCCCATCGGCATGGTGGCCGTCGATGGCGACTTCTCCCGCGGCGACGTCATCGCCGTGCGCGACGCCGCCGGCGGCGAGATCGCCCGGGGCCTGGCCAACTACGCCAGCTCCGAGGCCCGGCTGCTGTGCCGCCGGCCTTCAGCCGACATCGAGAAGCTTCTGGGCTACGTGGCCGAGCCCGAGATGATCCACCGGACCAACCTGGTGGTCACGCGCTGAGAAGGTGTCTGGCGGTCAGTCGACCGCGACGCTGAGGTCTTTTGCCCAACCTCAGAACTTCGGCCCTTGCCCGGCCTCCGCCTGCTCCCGCGTGAGGCCCTGCAGTCGCGCGTGGATGCGCCCGCCCGTTCCCATGGCGAGTGCAAATACCAGCTCCCGAGGCTTGGGCGCGTCGTGGATGCACAGCTCCGTCGTGTTGTAGTGGCTGCGCACCCAGGGTGAGTTCACGTAGATCAGCGGCATCTGCAGGCGAGAACCCAGCGTGGCGACCATCTTGCCTGCGCTGACGAAGCCCCTGGCCCCCAGCACTTCCTTCATGCCCGCGCCGCCCGGCGCATGCCACATCGCGGCGTGCTCGAGCTCGCCATCGGTGCCCACCATCGAACCCTTGCCGAACACCTCGATCGCGCTCTTGTCGCCGCCCAGCGCCTCCACCAGCCGGTGGGACAGCTCGATGGACAGG
>DAIMZU010000386.1:0-3813 GCA_036733845.1 Ramlibacter sp. | reverse complement strand
GCTGGAACTGACCCAGCCGTGAAATTCATCGCTGTCGAAGTGGTCATAGCCACTGTAGACCATGGTCGCAGCCGCTCCGGACGCGAACTGGACGAACGCTGCGCAGCAGCCTTCCGTGGGACGTGCCGGATCCAGCCTCCACAGCGATGCACGCACCGAACGCACCTCGGAGTTTGCGGCGAGGCGAGCCACCTCGATCTGATGTGGGAGCTGGTTGTAGATGATGCCCCCACCCTGCTTCGTATCCAGCTCCTCGGGCCGGCGCGGACGGTACATGAAATCCGTGTAGTTCAGCATCGCAACCGCGGCCAGCCGGCCGAATTCACCTCGGGCAGTGAAGTCCCGTAACATGCCAACCGCCGGATCCGAGCTGTGGGTATGGCCGACCATCATCACGATCCCTGCCCGCGCCGTGGAGTCGATCATTTCGTCGCAGTCCTGCAACGTCAAGGCAATCGGCTTCTCGACGATCACGTGTTTGCCGTATCTCGCAGCAAGATGAACATGATCGCGGTGCAACTGGTGCGGCGTGGCGATGTAGATCGCATCGACGTCGGGACGGCACACAAGAGCCTCGGCGGTGTCGTCCACCGGGACGCCATAGTCCCTCTCGAACCGCTGGCGCAAGACGGCGTTCAAGTCCGCCGCACCGCAGAGAACCGTGCGTGGATGGGAAGCGACGGCGGGCACCATGAGGCCTCCGGCCATTCCGAGTCCGAGCACTCCCACGCGCAGGCGCGCCCCGGTGCCGCTGTTGAACTGTTTCATCGTTCGCCCAGCCGGCTCATTGCCGGGGGATGTTCGCCGCGCGGATCGCGGTCCCAAACCGCTCCGTGTAGGCTCGAAAGCTGGCGGCGAGTTCAGACGGTGGGAGGTGGACGGGCGGCGGGGAGCTGTTGATGACCGCGACCGCCTCGCGGAACTCGGGCTTCTGCGTGATCCGGCCGATGGTCTGGTTCAGGCGGGTCACGATCTCGGCCGGCGTCCCCGGCGGCGCGAAGATGGCGCCAGGAACGCTAACGTCCACGGTAAAGCCGGCAGCTTCCTCCATCGTCGGAAGACCCGGGTAGTTCGGCGAACGCGCGCTGGAGGCAAGGGCCAGGTAACGCAGCTTGCCAGCCTTCACATGCGGTGAGGCCACGCCCGCGTCGAATGCGAAGTCGACCTCCTTCGCCAGCAGCGCGTTGGTGGTCTGCGCGGAGCCCTTGTAGGGCACATGCACGGCCTTGATGCCCGCGCCGCTGAGCAGCAACTCCGCGGCCACGTGCAGAGGACTGCCTGTGCCGGACGAGCCGTAAGTCAGCTTGCCCGGGTTTTGCTTCGCATAGGCGATCAGATCCTTGACGCTGTGAATGGGGAGGTCCGCCCGAACAACCAGCGGAAGCGCCGAGAGGTTGACTGCGCCCACCGGAACGAGTTCCTTCTGCATGTCGAACTGGTACAGGTGCGGGTTCATCGTGATCGTGCTGCCCGGGGAGTACAGCAGCGTGTAGCCGTCGGGAGCGGCACGGACCACGTATTCGACACCCACGTTGCCGGCCGCGCCGACGCGGTTGTCCACGATCACCGGCTGTCCCAGTTCCTCGGCGAGGAAGCGCCCCACCGCGCGGGCCAGCACGTCCGGGGCACTGCCGGGCGCAAAATTCGCGACGATCTTCACTGGTCTGGCCGGCCATGTCTGGGCGAGGCTCATCAAGGGCATCACAAGCAAAATGGAAATCAAGAGCCTGATCATGGGTCGTCTCCTGTTGAAAGTTAGTGCATGCGCTGGAGAACTTCGGGGTTCTGCAGCAGACTCTCGAAATCGGCCTCCGTCGACATGGCGGCCACGGAACGCTGCTTGTACGAGTCAGGCTTGCGGGCCAGCGCGGGCTCGACGCCCCGGGCGAGATCCTTCGCTGCCTTGAGAAGCATTCGCCGTGCCGTGATGACCGGCAGGTCCGACGGTACAAGCATCTCTCGACTGCGATCCACCATTTTTCCCGGCCCTGACCCAGGAACACTGCGCATGTTCTCCTGGAGCGAGCGATCCTGGTCCGTGATGGCCAGAACGCCCGCGAATGTCAGTGTCTTCTGGCGCTCGCGGTCGATCCTGTAGTCGTTCTCGCGTGTGGCGAGAGGCAGGAACGTGTCGATGACATGGCCGTCCGGCAGCTGGTACGCCCCCCGCTCGAGAGGGGGAGGAAATCCCGTGCCAGCCGCGAAGATCGCGCGGTGCTCCTCCGCCAGCGGCGAGCCGTGTCGATAGGAATAAGTGAAGATCATGACGTGCTCGTCGTCCACGGGAACCCAGGCCCTGCCACCCCGCGGGTAGAGATCTCCCGGATCGTTCGGGATCATGCTGAACATCGGCATGAACCACTGCGTCACGCGCCAGTAGTACTGCCCGGGCGTTTCGGTTTGCCGCCGGGCGCCATAGACGAAGCCGTAATCCGTTTCCTTCAGCGTGATGACCGGAGCGCCATCGTTCATCGCCGATGGGAGCGTCGGGCTCAACGGCGCCGCAAGGGAGCGATGCAGGAAGCTGACGTGCGAGGTGTCAATTTCTCCTTCCATGCCCTGCGCCCAGTTGGATCGCTGGATCCAGCGCGCCACCTGCACGTGCGAGGGCGGCACACCCAGCCACTCCAGGCCGGGAAGGGGCGGCTCGAGTTCCGTCGGTCCCATGTAGATCCAGACCAATCCGCCGGACTCCCTGGCCGGGTAGGAGGTCAGCTTCGCCCGCTGGCGCAGAGCCGGAGCGTTGGCGGTCGAAGGCAGATTGGGGATATCGACACAGTTTCCCTGGACGTCGAACTTCCAGCCATGGTAGGCGCAGCGGATGCCGCATTCCTCGTTGCGACCGAAGAACAGAGGCGCAAGCTTGTGCGGACAGTACGCATCGATGATGCCGACCGCCCCTTTGCTGTCCCGGAAGACGAGCAGGTCCTCGCCCATCACGCGGATGCGCTTGGGCGGACCGTCCGGCGTCTCGATTTCGGAAGTGAGCAGCGCCGGCAGCCAAAAACGCCGAAGCAGGTTGCCCATCGGGGTGCCCTTGCCGACGCGGCAAAGGAGTTCATTGTCCTCGTTGTTGAGCATGGTAAAGCGCCCTTCAGTGATGATCATTTCGGCCCGGCGCGGCGCGCTGGGCGGTTCCGGGACCCCATATGGCGAAAGCGGCCCCGACGCCTGTTCCCGCCGGAGTGCGGTAGAGCGGCTCGTAGGCGGACCACTGCATCGCAAGCGGGCTTGCCGCGCCGGCCAGTGCGATCCAGTTCAGGATTTCCGAGGAGCCGGAATTCAAGGCGGCCCGCGGAATGGATGCGAGCGTGTCCGCATCACCGTGCGCCATCGCCCGCAGGAGTTTCTGATCAAGCTCTTCGTCCACGACGAAATGGCTCAACCCCCCGGAAGCGACGACCGCGACCCGCACGTCGTCCGGCATGGCTTCCACCGCCCGGCGCAGTGCCTGGCCGAAACGCCAGCAACGCGCTGCGCTGGGCACATTGGGTCCGTAATACGTGTTCAGCAGCACGGGCACGACAGGGATGCTCCTGCCCCTGAACAAGCGCTTCACGATGAATCCGTAGGCGTGGCCGAACCCGGCCACATCCGGATTGTCGACACGGTCGCAAGCGGCCACATCGAAATCCTCTTCCATGAGGCGGCGGATGAGCCCTTCGCCGAAGACTGCTGCGCCCGGGATGGTGTGCTGATCGTCCATCAGGTAGCCACGCGCCATGGTGGTGCGCCATGCGGCGCGCTCTTCGGGAGCGAACTTCCGGCATGGGATGATCTGTGCGCCGTGGAAGATGGCGATCGCCGGCTGGT
>DAIMZU010000385.1:0-3825 GCA_036733845.1 Ramlibacter sp. | reverse complement strand
CCGCATGTACCTCGGCTCGGCCATCAGCGCGTCCCACGACAGGGCCGGCCGGGCCGGCAGCAGGTCCAGCCTGCGCTGCTCGCTGGCCTCGCTCGGCCGCCACGCTCCCGCCTCGAGTGACGTCTCCAGGCCCTGGAGCAGTTCGTCGACGGCGACCCCGCCCTCCGTCTCCACCGACTGGTTGCACAGCAGGACCATGTCGCAGCCCGCGTTGAGGGCAACGACGGCGGCCTCGGTGTAGCCCACCTCCCGGCCGTCCAGCACGCGTGCACCGGCCATGCTCAGGTCGTCGCTGAAGATCGCCCCCTGGAAGCCGAGGCGGCGGCGCAGGATGTCTTCGAGCCAGCGGCGCGAGAAACCCGCCGGCCGGGTGTCGACCTCGGGGTAGATGACGTGCGCCGGCATCACGCTGGTGAGCGCGCTGCTGAGCCAGCCATAGGGCGCGGCGTCGTCGCGCAGGATGGCTTCGAGGCGCCGGTCGTCGACGGGGATCTCCGTGTGCGAGTCGGCCCGCACGAAGCCGTGTCCCGGGAAATGCTTGCCGCAGTTGGCCATGCCCGCCTGCAGCAGGCCGTGCATCAGGCTCTTGGCCAGCAGGCTGGCCACGCGGGCGTCCCGGTGGAAGGCGCGGTCGCCGATCACGCCGCTTTCGCCCCAGTCCAGGTCCAGCACCGGCGTGAAGCTGAAATCAACGCCGCAGGCCCGCAGTTCCGAGGCGAGCACGTAGCCGGCGGCGGTGGCGGCATCGGTGGCCTGCAGCGCGCTTTCGCCGGTGCCGCCATCGCGCATCCACATCTCGCCGAACGCACGCATCGGCGGCAGGCGGGTGAAGCCGTCGGTGCGAAAGCGCTGGACGCGACCGCCCTCGTGGTCGACGCAGACCAGCAAGTCCTCGCGCACGGACTTGATGTCCGCGCACAGGTCCGAAAGCTGCTCGCGATTTGTCCAGTTACGGCCGAACAGGATGATGCCGCCGCACAGCGGGTGCGCGAGGCGGTCGCGGTCGGTGCCCGTGAGGGTCGTGCCGGCCACGTCGAGGATGACCGGTGCGTGTTCGTTCATGGAAGCTTCTCTTTCTTTTCGACGACGACGAAACTCGCCGCGTAATCGGTTTCATCCGTGACGCTCACGTGCGCCACCAGGCCGCGCGCCTCGAACCAGGCCTTGAGTTCGCCGTGCAGAACGACATGCGGCTGGCCGCTGGGCAGCTTGGCGATCTCGCAACTGCGCCAGGTCATGGGCATGCGCATGCCCATGCCGACCGCCTTGCTGAAGGCCTCCTTGGCGGAGAAGCGGGTGGCCAGGTAGCGCAACCCGCGCTCCGGCCAGCGCGCGCTGCGCGCCAGGTAGGTGGCGTACTCGGCGTCGGACAGGATGCGCCGCGCAAAGCGGTCGCCGTGGCGCCCGAGCGACGCGCGGATGCGCCGCACGTCGCACACGTCGGTGCCGATGCCGAAGATCATGCGCCCTGCGCCGCCTCGATGCAGGCCAGCAGGCGGCGCACCGCGTCGGCATAGCCGAACTCCAGCGCATCCGCGATGAGCGCGTGGCCGATGGAGACCTCGCGCACGCCGGGCACGGCGCGCAGGAAATCGGTCAGGTTGTCGCGGTTCAGGTCGTGCCCCGCGTTGACTTCGAGTCCCGCCTCGTGCGCCGCTCGTGCGGCTTCGGTGAAGCCGCGCAGCACCGGCGCCTGCCCCGGCGTGCCCCAGGCGCGCGCGTAGGTTTCGGTGTAGAGCTCGACGCGGTCGGCGCCGCAGGCGCGTGCCGCGGCCATGGCCTGGGGCTGGGGGTCCATGAAGAGGCTGACCCGCACGCCCAGCGCGTGGCACTCGGCCACCAGTGGCGCGAGGCGGGCGCCGTCGGCCGGGAAGTCCCAGCCGTGGTCGCTGGTGAACTGGCCCTCGGAATCGGGAACGAAGGTGGCCTGTGCCGGACGCAGCACGCGCACGAAGTCCATCAGGTTGTGGAAGGGATTGCCCTCTATGTTGAACTCCACCCCGGGCCTCGTGCGCAGCAGCGCATGCAACTGGCGCACGTCGTCCGCGCGGATGTGGCGGCCGTCGGGGCGCGGGTGGACGGTGATGCCCTGGGCACCCGCATCGAGGCACAGGATGGCCGCGCGCTCGACGCTGGGAATGCCCAGGTGGCGGGTGTTGCGCACGAGTGCGACCTTGTTGAGGTTCACCGACAGCGCGGTGCGAAAGGGTGTCATAGGGCCTGCAGGTCGATCATCAGCTGGCGCGTGCGCAGCGTGGAAACCCCGCAATGGTAGTGGAGCAGGTTGCGCAGCTGCGGCTTGAGGCCGGGCAAGGTCCGCGCCACCTGCCGCAGCGTCGCATGGAAGGGCGAGGGATCGCTCAATGCGGACTCCAGGGCCATCCAGTCGGCGGCGGGCAAGGCGGCACGGTGGGCGGTGGCGGAGTCGTCGACGCGCACGAGGCCGGCCTCGGGCTGCAGGGCGTAGGATTCGCCAGGCGCGAGCGGTGCCATCGCGAGCGTCTGCGCGTCCAGCGCGGGCAGCAGGCCGATGTCGCGCAGCAGCAGGAGCTCGAAGGCGCGCAGGGCAGGCTGCAGGGCCTCGCCGTGCTCGGAAGCCAGCACCTCCACGGTGGCCGAATACAGGCCGAACAACGCCGGGTGCGGGTCGTCGCGGGCGAGCAGCCGGAGCAGCAACTCGTTCAGGTAATACCCCGACAGCAGGGCCTCGCCGGTGGGCATGACCTGACCCCCGCCCCATTCGGCGTCCTTGAGCGTGCGGATCTCGCCCTCGGCGCTGAAAGCCAGGCGCAGCGGCTGCAGGGGCAGCAGCACGGGACGGAAGCTGGAGCTGGGTTTCTTGGCGCCCTTGGCGACGACGGCGATGCGGCCGTGGCCGCGCGTGAACACCTCGAGGATCAGGCTGGACTCGCTCCAGTCGTAGCGGTGGAGCACGAAGGCGGGTTCGTCGGAGATGCGGCGGGCGCGCATGGATCGGACGTGCCCCGCCCGCTCACTCGTAGCCGAAGCTGCGCACCCGGGCTTCGTCGTCCGCCCAGCCGGCGCGCACCTTGACCCACAACTCGATGAACACCTTGGCCTGCATCAGCTTCTCGAGCTCCTGCCGGGTCTCGGTGCCGATGCGCTTGAGGCGCTCGCCTTTCTCGCCGATCACCATGGCCTTGTGGCTGTCGCGCTCGACCACGATAGTGGCGGCGATGCGCACCATGCGGCCGTGCCGGGGGCTGGGCTCTTCCTCGAACTTGTCGATCACGACGGTGGAGGTGTAGGGCAGTTCCTCGCCGGTGAGGCGGAACAGCTTCTCGCGCACGGTCTCGCTGGCAAGGAACTTCTCGCTGCGGTCGGTGAGCTCGTCTTCCGCATACCACCAGGGCTGCTCGGGAAGGTACTTCTCGACGATGCCGAACAGGCGCTCGATGTCCTTGGGGTTCTTGGCCGACAGCGGCACGAACTCGGCGAAGTCGTGGCGCTGCTGCATGTCCCGCAGCCAGGGGGCCAGTTCGCCGCGGCGGTGGACCTGGTCGAGCTTGTTGGCCACCAGGAGCACCGGGATGCCGGGCTTGAGCAAGGACAGCACCTTGGCATCGCCCAGCGTGAAGCGGCCGGCCTCGACCACGAAGAGCACCAGGTCGACGTCGCCGACCGCGCCCAGGACCGTCTTGTTGAGGGATCGGTTCAAGGCTGTGGCGTGCCGTGTCTGGAAGCCGGGCGTGTCCACGAAGACGAACTGCGTCGCGCCGCGCGTGCGCACGCCGGTGATGCGGTGCCGGGTGGTCTGGGCCTTGCGCGAAGTGATGCTGATCTTCTGCCCCACCAGGGCGTTGA
>DAIMZU010000384.1:0-3836 GCA_036733845.1 Ramlibacter sp. | reverse complement strand
TCAGTTCCTCGATCTTCTTGCCCACCACCATCATCAGGTCGGCGAGTTCGTCGATGACCACCACGATGTGCGGCAGGCGGTCGAGTGGCTCGGGACTGTCCGGGGTGAGGCTGAAGGGATTGTGGATGAACTCGCCGCGCAACTTGGCTTCGTCGATCTTGGTGTTGTAGCCGGCCAGGTTGCGCACGCCCAGCTTGGACATGAGCTTGTAGCGGCGCTCCATCTCGGCGACGCACCAGTTCAGGCCATGGGCGGCCTGCTTCATGTCGGTGACCACCGGCGCCAGCAGATGGGGGATGCCTTCGTAGACGGACATCTCGAGCATCTTGGGGTCGATCATGAGCAGCCGGACATCGCGCGCCTCGGCCTTGTACAGCAGGCTGAGGATCATGGCGTTGATGCCGACGGACTTGCCCGAGCCGGTGGTGCCAGCCACCAGCACATGCGGCATTCGCGCGAGGTCGGCCACGACCGGATTGCCGATGATGTCCTTGCCCAGCCCCATGGTCAGCATCGACTTGGCCTCGTTGTAGACCTGCGAGCCGAGGATCTCGGACAGCCGGATGGACTGCCGCTTGGCGTTGGGAAGTTCCAGCGCCATGTAGTTCTTGCCCGGGATGGTCTCGACGACCCGGATGGACACCAGCGACAGCGACCGCGCGAGGTCCTTGGCCAGGTTGACGATCTGCGATCCCTTGACGCCGGTGGCCGGCTCGATCTCGTACCGGGTGATCACCGGGCCAGGCTGCGCCAGCACCACGCGGACGTCGACCCCGCAGTCCTTCAGCTTCTTCTCGATGAGGCGGGAGGTCATCTCCAGCGTCTCGGGCGCGACAGTCTCCTGGCGGACCTGCGCTCCGTCGAGCAGGTCCACCTGGGGCAGCTTGCTGTCGGGCAGCTCCTTGAAGAGCGGCTTCTGGCGCTCCTTGGCGACGCGCTCGCTGCGCGGTACGTCGACGACGATCGGCTCGATGAGCACGGGCGCAGGGTGCGCCTCTTCGGTTTCAATGCGCTCCTCGAGCACGATTTCCTCGCGCTCGCGAGCGGCCTGCTGGCCCAGTGCCAGGTCTTCGGCGCGCTCGCGCTCCTGGCGGCGCGCCTGGAGCACGCCGTCGATGCGGGCTCCGATACGCTCCGCGAGCTGCCCCCAGGAGAAGCGGAACACGACGCCGGACGCCAGCACCATGAGCGCGATCGACACCAGCGCCGAGCCGGTGAAGCCGAGCCAGTGCACCGCAGCCTTCCCGAGCAGGAAACCCAGGGCGCCCCCGGCGTGGTCAGGCAGCAGGGCTTCGAGCCGGTAAAGGCGCGACCATTCGAGCACGCTGCTGGCGCACAGCAGCACCAGGAGCCCGGCCCAGAAGGCGGTGCGGGATCTCAGCACCTGGCTGCGGTCCATGGCCTCGTCGCGCATCCAGCGCGCCAGGGCCGCGAGCCAGGCGCGCAGGCCTGCCGCGACGCACCACCAGGCAGACAGCCCGAGCAGGACATAGCTGCCATCGGCCAGCCAGGCGCCTGCGCGGCCCGCCCAGTTGGCAGCCGGGCCACCAGTGCCGGAAGTGGAGAACGCGGTGTCGTTCGCGCTGTAGCTCAGGAGGGCGATCACCCAGAACAGCAGTGCGGCCGCGCCGGCCACCAGCGCGGCCTCGCGCGCGAAGCGGGCCAGTCCCGGCCGGGCCGCGGGGGTGCGGGACGATGCGCGGCCGGCCTCGAGGGTATGGAGCGAATAAGTCATCGGCAGTGCGCCCCGATACTAGCCCAGCCATCGGGCCATCGGCGCACCCGGCTTATCCAAGTGTGCTCAGCCGGTCCTTGATCAGCATGCTGCCGTCGTCACGTGTCTCGACAAAGCCACGCTCTTCGAGGTCTTTCATGACCCGACTGACCATCTCGCGCGAAGCCCCGACCATCTTGGCGATGTCCTGGCGGGAGATGCGCTCGCGGATGGTGAGCTGGCCATCGCGGTCGGGCGCGGCGAATTCGAGCAGCGCCCGTGCCACGCGGCCATACACGTCCATCAGCGCGAGGGACTCGATCTTGCGGTCGGCCGCCCGCAGGCGCTGCACCAGGCCTTTCATGATGGTGTAGGCCATGGAACTGTTCTCGGGCAGGCAGCGCGCGAACTCGGCGCGGCCGAGGCACAGCAGGTCCGTCTGGACTTCGGCGCGCACGGTCGCCGAGTGCGCCTCGTTGTCGATCAGGCTCATCTCACCGAGGTAGTCGCCGGGCTGCAGCGTGGCCAGGATGACCTCGCGGCCGCGCTTGTCGGCAGTCACCACGCGCGCACGGCCGGTGAGGATGATGAAGAGCATGTTGGACTTGTCGCCCTGCTCCACGATGACCTCGCCGCGCTTGAACCGGCGCTTGACCACCGCGCCCGCCACAGCCTCGGCCTGCGCGGAGGTGAGCAGGGCGAACAGCGGCACGCGTCGAATCAGCTCCAGATTCGAAAGCATGGACATGCGGCCTCCCGGCAGATGTACTCAGCCATCGCTTCGTACAATGGATGCGATTGATAAAAGCAGCATCGCACCGGGCCTGACCGGTAGATACTCGCCTCGATTCCCCACTGTACACCGTGCGGTATTTGTGCCGCACTGAGAGTTACGAGATGAACACGCAACACGCCAAGGTCCTGATCCTGGGCTCCGGCCCGGCGGGCTACACGGCCGCCGTCTACGCAGCGCGCGCCAACCTGAACCCGGTCCTGATCACCGGCATCGCGCAGGGTGGCCAGCTGATGACCACCACCGAAGTCGACAACTGGCCCGCCGACGTCAATGGCGTGCAGGGGCCGGAGTTGATGCAGCGCTTCTTGGAGCATGCCGAGCGATTCAAGACGCAGATGGTGTTCGACCACATCAACAAGGTCGATTTCAGCAAGCGCCCCTTCACCCTCACCGGTGACAGCGGCACCTATACCTGTGATGCGCTGATCATCGCCACCGGCGCGTCGGCACGGTACCTGGGGCTGCCGTCCGAGCAGGCCTTCATGGGCAAGGGCGTCAGCGCCTGCGCCACCTGCGACGGCTTCTTCTACCGCGACCAGGTCACCTGCGTCATCGGCGGCGGCAACACCGCCGTCGAAGAGGCCCTCTACCTGTCCAACATCGCCTCCAAGGTGTACCTGGTGCACCGCCGCGACAAGTTCCGGGCAGAGCCCATCCTGGTCGACAAGGTCATGGAGAAGGTGCAGGCCGGCAAGATCGAGCTCAAGCTCTTCAAGACCCTCGACGAGGTGCTGGGCGACGCAACGGGCGTGACCGGCGTGCGCCTGGCCGACACCCGCACCGGCGAGACCGAGGAGATCGCGCTGCAGGGGGCCTTCATTGCGATCGGCCACTCCCCCAACACCGAGATCTTCCAGGGGCAGCTCGAGATGAAGGATGGCTACATCCTCACCCGCTCGGGCCTGAACGGCTTCGCCACCATGACCAGCGTGCCGGGGGTTTTTGCCGCCGGAGACGTCCAGGACCACATTTACCGGCAGGCCATCACCAGCGCCGGGACGGGGTGCATGGCCGCGCTGGACGCGCAGCGTTTCCTGGAGCAGCAGGAGTAGCTGGCCGATCGCGCGGGAAACGCGCTATAATCATCGGCTTCGCTGGGCATGCCCCGGCCGGTTGCCGCCCCCGCAGTGGCGAGGTGAGGCCCTCACGTGAGTGACGGCCGGTTTTTCGAAGGAGTGTCTCCATGGCACGCGTCTGCGAAGTCACGGGCAAGGGCCCGACGGTGGGGAACAACGTTTCCCACGCCAACAACAAGACCAAGCGCCGGTTCCTGCCGAACCTGCAATACCGCCGTTTCTGGGTCGAGAGCGAGAACCGCTGGGTGCG
>DAIMZU010000383.1:0-3849 GCA_036733845.1 Ramlibacter sp. | reverse complement strand
GGCATGGGCATGGGCATGGGCATGGGCATGGGCATGGGCACGAGGAGGATCACGGCCATGTCGCCGATGCGGACGCCCAGCCCGCCCACCGCCACGACCTCAACCTGCGCGCCGCGTATCTCCATGTCCTGACGGATGCGGCCACCTCGGTGCTTGCCGTGCTGGCGATTGCCGGCGGCTGGGTCTTTGGCTGGGAGTGGCTCGACCCGGTGATGGGCATCGTCGGGTCGGTCGTGGTAGCCGTGTGGGCCCGGGGGCTGCTGGCCGACACCGCCCGCATCCTGCTGGACCGGGAGATGGACGATCCGATCGTGGCCGAGCTGCGCGAGGCGGCCGAAGCCGCGGGCGACCGGGTGGTCGATCTAAGGGTCTGGCGGGTCGGACAGCACACCTACGCCTGCGCGCTCACGCTCGTCACGCGGGACCCCACTCGGACACCGGATGACATCCGGCGGCGGCTGTCCGTGCACGAGGAGATCGTGCACGCAACCATTGAACTCCACTGTATTCCCCGGCCGCACAGCGAAGGCATAGCCACGCCTTGTAACGGATGAAGTGAAATGAGCGGCCGGCGAAGTCACCGGCCCGCCGGCGCTGCGCCATGATGGTCGCATGCACCTGCCGCGCGATCACGGCGCCCCCTCTGCGCAGGGGTTCGGCGCGGCGTGCGCCGGTCCGGCGCCTGCCTGTGCCGTGCGCTGTCGGCGATGCCCCGGAGCCAGATGAGGGGGGGTCCGCATGCTGCGATTCCCGCACCTTGAACGCGTCCGCCGCGTGTTGACCTTCTTTTTCCTGGCCGTGTTCCTGACGGTGGCCAGCGGGCAGGCCGCCTGCCAGGTCGACTGCCTGGCGCAGGACGCCGTGACGCCGTCGGGCTCGCTCGCGGCGCATGACGCCGGCACCGGTCACCCGGGTGAGTCGGGCGACGGTTCGCCCGCCCATGCACGGGTCCGTTACCTGACGCACGGGGGGCCCTGCCATCTTTCTGCAACTCCGGCGCTGGAGCCGGCGTCGTCCCAGGATCGGCTGCCGATCTTCGACGAGCCCTGGTCGGCGGCGCCGCCCGGAGCCTACCTGTCCGTCATCTGGCCGCCGCCCGAACCCCGGCCCCGCACCTGAGCCTGCTCCTTGTTTCCCTCCGCATCACGCGGCACTGAAATGTTCTTGCGGACGCGAGCGGCGTCCGCTCCAGGAGAATCTCATGCACCAAACGTATCAAGCCTGTGTCGACGCCTGCAACGCCTGCGCCGATGCGTGTGACCACTGCGCCACCGCGTGCCTGCAGGAGCAGGACGTGAAGATGATGGCCCGCTGCATCGCACTGGACATGGATTGCGCGGCGATCTGCCGGCTGGCGGCCGGTGCCATGGCCCGCGGCAGCGAGTTCGCCAAGGCCATCTGCGGCACCTGCGCCGACATCTGCCAGGCCTGTGGCGACGAGTGCGCCAAGCACCAGCACGACCATTGCCAGCAGTGCGCGCAAGCCTGCCGGCGCTGCGCTGAAGAGTGCAGGCGCATGGCCGCGGCATGAGGCCTGGGTCGCCTGGTACACCGCCTGGCGACCCAAGTTCGTTCACGCCCACTTCGTGGCAGCGCGCCCCCGCGCCCCTGGACGGGGTGCCTGAGGCGCGCTGCCGCTCTTCATGACCTGTTGTGCGCCAGCTCCGCCCGCCGCGCCGGGTAGCATCGGGCATGCAATTGCAGGACATCCTGTTTTCACAAGGCTTCGGCACCCGGCGCATCTGTGCCGGGCTCATCCAGCAAGGGCGCGTCACCGTCGAGGGCGCTCCCTGCACCGACCCGCTCGCGCGCTTTGAGCCGGAAGGCTTCCGATTCAGCGTCCACGGCGAGTCCTGGACCTACCACGCCCTGGCCTACCTCATGCTGCACAAGCCTGCCGGCACCGAGTGCTCGCAGCGTCCATCCGCCTGGCCGAGCATCTACACGCTGTTGCCGGCGCCCCTGCGCCAGCGGCCCCACAAAGGCGGGTTGCAGGGCGTGCAGGCCGTCGGCCGCCTCGACCAGGACACCACCGGCCTGCTGCTGCTGACGGACGACGGCACGTTCATCCACCGGCTGAGTTCGCCACGCCATCATGTGCCCAAGGTGTATGAGGTCGGCACGCGCGATGCCGTCGACGACCGCCAGGTCCGCCGCCTCCTGGACGGTGTGGTGCTGCACGACGACCCCCGGCCGGTGCGGGCCGCCGCCTGCGAAGCCACCGGCGAACGCGCCTTGCGACTGACGCTGACCGAAGGCAAGTACCACCAGGTCAAGCGCATGGTGGCGGCCGTGGGCAACCAGGTCGAAAGCCTGCACCGCTCGCGCATCGGGTCGCTTTCGCTGCCGCCCGAGCTGCAGCCGGGGCAGTGGCGCTGGCTGACGGCGGACGAGGTGCAGGCTTTGCGCGCGCCCGGCGCGGCGGCCACGGCCTGAGGAACCGCTTCAGGGCAGCGCGCGCAGGAAGTCCGCGATGCGTGCGGTCACCGTGCCGGGCTGATCCCGGTGCGGCGAGTGGCCGCACTCGGGCACCACCAGGGTCTCGAAGGGCCCGGCGGTCGGGGCGATGTCCTCGATCTGGCGCAGCGTGCCGTACGGGTCCTGCTCGCCCTGGATCGCGAGCACGGGGACCGAGATGCGACGGCAGTCCGCACGGATGTCGAAGCCGCGGAACGGCTGGCTGAGCCAGATGTCGTTCCACTGCCAGAACGCGCCGTCGACGTCGGCGTGGTAGCGGCCCAGCCGTTGCCGCAGGTCGCCCGACTCGAAGGCGTGGCGCGCCTGCGCGATCGACTCGACGGAGATGTCTTCGACGATCACGTGCGGCGCCAAGACCACGCAGGCCGTCACCGGGTGGCGCGCGGCATGGAGCAGGGCGATGCTGCCGCCATCCGAATGGCCGAGCAGGACCGGTGCGCGGACGCCAAGGGTCTCCAGCAGCGCGGGCAGCACGTCCCAGGCCTCGCGGTGCATGTAGTCCGGCTGCAGGCGCCCGGTGCCTCGGACGTCGGGCACCGGATCGGACGCGCCGTAGCCCCGGCGCGAGTAGACGATTCCGTCGCGCCCGGTGGCGGCGCACACCGAGGCCGGCCAGTCGCGCCACATCGCGACGGAACCCAGCCCCTCGTGCAGGAAGACGATGGGCGCCCGGCCCGTACCGTGCGGAATCGGCAGGCGCTGTACCTCGAGGGAGACACCCTTGACGTGGATCATCGGCATGGCGAAGGATGTTACGTCAGCCGCCGCACGCGACCGCTAAACTTGCGCTGCTCTCCGCCTGCCTGAAAGTCCACCCGTGATCCGTTTCTTCCGCCAGTCCGGTGCCGTCCTGGGGCTGTGCGCCGCGGCACTCGCCTCCGCAGGTTCGCCGGCCGCGCCCGCAGCCCAGGCGCCGGCCGCCGCGGCCGCAGCCCGCGCGCCGGTGGCCTCCGCGCCGCCGGTCTTCGTGCTCAACTCGCTCGAGGCCACGGTCAGTGTGATCGATCCGTCCACCTGGGCCGAACTGCGCCGCATCCCGACGGGCAAGGAGCCGCACCACCTGTACATGACGCCCGACGAGAAGTCGGTGATCGTCGCGAACGCCGCGTCCGACTCGCTCACCTTCATCGACCCACGGACTGCCGAGGTGCAGCGCACGGTGCGGGGCATCATCGACCCCTACCACCTGCGCTTCTCGCCCGACATGAAGTGGTTCGTCACGGCGGCCAACCGCCTGAACCACGTCGACATCTACCGATGGGACGGGCGCGACCTGCAGCTGGCGCGGCGCATCGCCACCGGCCGCACGCCCAGCCACATCTGGATCGACAGCCGCAGCACCGTGGCCTACGTGACCATGCAGGACAGCGA
>DAIMZU010000382.1:0-3850 GCA_036733845.1 Ramlibacter sp. | reverse complement strand
GTGCGGTGGCCAAGCTCGTGCTCGTGGGAGCGATGCTCGCCGGCGTGGCGTCGGGCGCGACCTACGAAGCCCGCCTGGAGCTGGTTCCCGGGCTGGACTTCCTGCTGCGCGTCGATGCGCTGGCCCTGCTGTTCCTCACGCTGTCGGCGCTGCTGTGGCTGCTGACCACGGTCTATGCCGTCGCGTACCTGGGCGAGGGCGCGGACCTCTCGCGCTTCTTCGGCTTCTTCAGCCTCTGCGTCGCCGCGACGACCGGCATTGCGCTGGCGGGCTCGCTGATCACGTTCTTCGTGTTCTACGAACTGCTCACGCTCGCCACCTGGCCGCTGGTGGTGCACAAGGGGGACGGGGCGTCGCTTGCCGCCGGGCGACGCTACCTGGCCTACACCCTGGCCGGCAGCGCGTTGCTGCTGGCCGGGATCATCTGGCTGGAGGGCCAGACCGGGCCGGTGGAGTTCGTGCGGCATGGCACCCTCGAGGTCGCGGACGCGAACTCGCTGCGCTGGATTTTCCTGCTGATGGTGACGGGCCTGGGCGTCAAGGCGGCGATGGTGCCGCTGCACGGCTGGCTGCCTTCGGCCATGGTCGCGCCGGCGCCGGTCAGCGCGCTGCTGCATGCCGTGGCGGTGGTCAAGGCGGGCGCCTTCGGCATCGTGCGGGTTGTGTACGACGTCTACGGCAGCGGCCTGGTCAATGAACTCGGCGTGGGGTTGCCGCTGGCCGTCGTGGCTTGCGCCACCATTGTCTGGGGCTCGCTGCAGGCACTGCGGCAGCAGGACATCAAGCGCCGGCTGGCGTTCTCGACCGTGAGCCAGGTCTCGTACATCGTGCTGGGCACAGCACTGTTCGCGCCCTACGCGACCATCGGCGGGCTGGTCCACCTGGTGCACCAGGGGCTGATGAAGATCACGCTGTTCTTCTGCGCGGGGGCGCTCGCCGAGCGGCTGGGCATCACGCGGGTGGATCAGCTCGACGGCGCTGGGCGGCGCATGCCGTGGACGGTGCTGGCCTTCAGCGTGGGGGCGCTGGGCATGATCGGCGTACCGCCCGTTGCCGGCTTCGTGAGCAAGTGGTACCTGGGCATGGGCGCCCTGCAGGCGGGGCAGCCCTGGGTGCTGCTGGTGCTGGGCGCCAGCAGCCTGCTCAACGCCGCATATTTCCTGCCGCTGCTGTACCGCGCCTGGTTCTGCGAGCCGCCCGACGGGGCTGAAGCATCCGGCCCGTCGACGGAGAGGCCGGTGGCGCTGGTGGCCCCCGCCGTCCTCACGGCCGTGATGTCCGTCGGCGCGGGTGCCCTGGCGGGCTTCGGGGGGCGCCCTCTGGGCTGGGCCAGCTTCATCATCGAGCGCAGCTACACGCCATGAGCCTGGACACCTTCCTGTTGCTCCTGACGCCGACCCTGCCGCTGGCGGCGGCCCTGCTCGCACCCTGGGCGTCCCGCCCCTTGCGCTGGCTTCCCTGGGCCGCGGTCCCGGGGCTGGTCACGGCTTTTGCGGTGCCGCCCGGCACCGCCTTAGAGTTGCCGCCGTGGCTCCTGGGGAGCGCAGTGGGCCTGGACGCGACGGGCGCACTGTTCCTGGGGCTGTGCGGCGGCTTGTGGACGGCGGCGGGCCTCTTCGCGCAGGGTTACCTCGCGGGCAAGCCGCGCGAGCGCAGTTTCTGCGTGTTCTGGCAGCTCACGCTGGCAGGCAGCCTCGGTGCCTGCCTGGCCGAGGACGTGGTCGGTTTCTACATCTGCTTCGCGCTGCTGTCCCTGGCGGCCTACGGGCTCGTCATCCATGAACGCTCCGAGGCCAGCCTCGGAGCCGGCCGCGTGTACATCGTGCTGGCGGTCTTCGGCGAGGTGGCCCTGCTGCTCGGGCTGCTGCTGGGGGCTCACGCGGCGGGCAGCATCCGCATCGACGCGGTGCGCAGCGCGCTGGCGGCCGGCCCGTGGACGGATGCGGCGGTGCTGGGCCTGCTGCTGGGGCTCGGCCTGAAAGCCGGCCTGTTCCCGCTGCACGCATGGCTGCCGCTGGCCCACTCGGCGGCGCCGGTGCCGGCGTCGGCGGTGCTCAGCGGGGCTTTGGTCAAGGCGGGGATCCTGGGCCTGCTGCGCCTGCTCCCGATGGATGCGAGCCTGCCGCACTGGGGAACGGTCTTGATGTGGCTGGGCCTGGCGACCGTCTATGGGGGCGTGGTGCTGGGCGTGACGCAGCGCCAGGCCAAGGCGGTGCTCGCCTACTCCACGATGAGCCAGATGGGTTTGCTGGTCGCCCTGCTCGGCGCGGGCATGGCCGGCGCCGAGGGCCTGCTACCGGCGGCGCAGCTGCACGCGCTGCACCACGGCCTGGCCAAGGGGGCGCTGTTCCTGTCGGTGGGCCTGCTCGCGCTCACCGGGCCGGGGGCGCGGCGCGTGGTCCTGGTCGTTGCCGCCCTGCTGGGCGCGTCGATGGCCGGACTGCCGTTGACTGGCGGCGCGCTGGCCAAGATGGCAGCGAAGGCACCGATGGGGGAGGGGCTGGCGGCGTCCATGGCGGCATGGGCGGCCGCGGGCACCTTGCTGCTGGTGATCCGCTTCCTCCAGCTTGCTCGCGAGCAGGCGCCCGCTGGCGCCGGGCGCGTGCCGGCGACCGTGGTCGCGGGCTTTGCGCTGCTGGCGCTGGCCGCGGCTGCGGTTCCGCCGGTGTGGTCGCTGGCCATCGGCGGACCGGCGCCCGCCGAGTCATTCTCGCCGGGTGCCCTCGCGGCGGCAGCGGGACCCCTGGTCGTCGGAGGGATCCTCGGCCTCCTGGCGTGGCGGACGGCAGATGCCCTGCCGCGGGTGCCCGTGGGCGACATGGCAGCATGGGCCGCCGGCCCCGGCTCTTCCGCGAAATCGCCGTCTCACCGCGACCACCCCTGCACAGGGTAAAAATATTTTTGGTTACGTTTTTCACCGTTGTCAGTAACATGGGTGAAATCCGGGGCAGTGGGCTGGCGCCCCCAGGAGACAAGACATCCATACCGCTCCATCGGGCTCGCGCGCAGGCATTCGGATATGGCCGATGAGTCAATGGCTGCGCCGGTGGGTGCGCGCAGGACTGGCGCTCGACGCATTGGTGTTTTCACTTTTCGTGGTGGTCGTCCTGGCGCTGGCTTCGCTTCTCTGGCAGCGAACCATGGCCGAACCGGGGGCAAGCTTCGTGGGAACCCTGATCGGCAGCCACATCCGCAGCGTGGTATTCGCCGCGGAGCGCTACCCGCCCGCGGAGCGGCGCATGTTCTTCGACGCGGTCGCAGAGAAAGGGGGGGTGATCGCCATGAGCACGCGGCCGCCTGCGACGCATGCGCGGCCATCGGTGCGCGTGGATGCCGCCGTGGTCCTTGCGATGCAGGACGCCGTGGCGCCGCACGAAGCCTTCTACGACGAGGCCACTGCCACGATCTGGGCGGCCATGCCGGACGGAGGTGACGGGCGTCTCTGGCTGAGCATGCAGATGTCCGCCTTCCCCGAGTGGCGCACCACGGTGGCGGCGATCGCATTGTTCGCAGCGTTCGTCGCCGCGGCAGTCGGCGCGCTTCGCATCCGCGTGCATGTGCGCGAGTGGGCGGGTTCACGCGGCATGGAGTCGTCGGAACCGAAATGGCAGGGCCTCAGGTCCGGGTCCTTGCGCGAGCCTGTCCTGCCGCGGGGCGCCGCCGCGCCTGCGGCCGCCCAGGCCGCCCTGGACGAACTCGAACATGCCTGGGGCCGCCTTGCACGCGAACTCGAAAACGGCGGCCCGCCGGGGCCTGTCCGCCGTTCCGGGGCGCGGCGCGTCCTTGCGGGGGCAGCCAGCCTGCTGCCCACCGGGCTGCTTTTCGACCTAGCTGCCGCCTTGCTGGTGCT